>JANWZG010000006.1 GCA_025054735.1 Cyanobacteriota bacterium
ACCGAGCGGATCGATAAAGTGCTGCGGCCCACAAGGGGGGCTGGGGAGCCGATCGTCCTGCGCCGTTGCGATGACGAGAGCGATGAAGCCGAATTTGTCACTACTCAAATCCGCACTTTGATTCGCCAACATCCCGATTTGGAGTATGGCAACTTCGCCATTCTGTACCGCACTAACGCCCAGTCCCGTGCCTTTGAGGAATGCTTGGTGCGGTACCAAATTCCCTACAAGGTGGTCGGGGGGTTGCGATTCTACGATCGCAAAGAAATCAAGGACGTGCTGGCCTATCTACGGGTAATTGTCAACCCTGCCGATAGCGTCAGCTTGCTGCGAATCATTAACGTTCCTCGGCGGGGTATTGGCAAAACCAGCCTAGAGGCTCTGACCAGAGCAGCTCAGGAATTGGGAGTACCCCTGTGGGAAATTGTGCAGGATGAAACCTCCGTGAAAACCCTAGCAGGACGAGCAGCGAAGGGAGTGCTAGACTTTGCCCAAATCATCCAAAAATGGCAACAGGAGCTAGATAGTCGCAAAGCCTCGGACATTTTACAGGGTGTACTAGAGGATACAGGCTACATCCAAGACCTACGGACACAGGGCACCGATGAAGCGGATGAGCGAGTGCAAAACGTGCAAGAGCTATACAATGCTGTACTGGAATTTGAAGAAGAAAACGAAGACTCTGACCTGACCAGTTTTCTAGCTAATGCTTCCCTGGCCTCAGATCTAGATGATTTAGAGGAGCAGGGTAAGCGAGTCTCGCTCATGACATTACACTCCTCTAAGGGCTTAGAGTTTCCTGTTGTGTTCCTGGTGGGATTGGAGGATGGACTTTTCCCTAGCTTTCGATCCCTAGACGATCGGGCTGCCTTGGAAGAAGAACGCCGCCTCTGCTACGTGGGCATCACCCGTGCTCAAGAGCGCCTGTTCATCACCCATGCCCGTGAGCGTCGCCTTTATGGTAACCGGATGCCCTGTACCCCCTCTATGTTCCTAGCAGAACTGCCAGCAGAGTTGTTGTTAACTGGGTTAGCGGCACAGAAACGATCAACTGGCTCCGATCGCAGACCACAGGAACGGCAAGGCTCCTACACAGCTAGCCATGCAACCAGTACCAGACGAACTCAACCAGCAGAGAAGTCTTACGCTGGCCGTGACCCTAGACGTGCGGCTGCATCCTCGGCCTCTGCCCAACCTCTGCAAACTTGGACGGTGGGCGAGATCGTTACCCATCAAAAATTTGGGACGGGACAAATTACCCATATTTTCGAGAACGGCAAGACCCTAGCCATTAAATTTCCTACCCAGGGCATTAAAGTTATCGACCCTCGCCTAGTTGCTCTCCAACGGGTGCAGTAATGGTTCTATCACTAGTGGCGATTGGTGAATTGCTCAAACCATCTCGCTGTAGCGACCCTGCTCAAATAGCGATCGGTAATGCCTAGCCAATTGCCAAGTTTGCCAAAAATCCTGGAGGGTAAAGGGACGGTTGAGGAGCTGGCTATAGTGATGGTCATTGGCACGATCGCTCCAGCCCATCGTCCGTCGTAGCGCCATTCCTAAGAAATAGCCTAGACATTCAAACTCCTTCCAAGGATTGCGCAGATAGCAGCCATAGGTCATGTAGGAGCCAAAAAATAGACTGCGCAGCAAGAGGGCCTTATCCGTAGTAGGAGAACCCCCCGAATTCAGGCAATGGTGAATGATGTAAGTGTCAGGACAATAGCGAATGCGATAGCCCAGAGCCTTAAGCCGCGCTCCAAATTCAGCTTCACCTGCATATTTCAGCTTTTCGATAAACGGATGTTGGGTTACCACTGATCGTGGATACACAGTACAACCATCGCTGATGGCAAAACAGTCGTCAGGATCTAGGGGAAATCGCCGATAACCACGAGGTTGCATCTCCCCTGGTGGAAACAAAATTGACGTGGGGGTAGGCCATTCCAAATATTCGCCAAATACCCAGATGCTAGTAGGATCCGATCGCACTGCTGCCTCTAGGATCCGATTGTGATCGGGGGGAAACTCATGATCGTCATCCATCGTACGGATATGGGTACCACGGCAGGCACGGTGGGCATGGTTGCGGTTAGCCTGCATTCCCCGCTGTGGCCCAGTTAGGTAGCGGCAGTCATACCGCTGGGCGATCGCCCGCGTCTGGGCAGCATAGTCCGCGTCAGAGTCATCAGAAACCACAATCTCAAAGGGCTGATAGGACTGCGATCGCACACTCTGCAAACACCGTTCAAGGGTATCAGGACGGTTGCGGGTAATTAACGCTACACTAATGAGAATCTCGCCAGACGGACTCACAGATGGTTGTGCAGAGGAATACATAACCATGAATCAATGTCACCAACTCAAGGAGTTTCACAACTCCAGCGTTTTCAGGCAGCCATGGAGCTAGGTGCTTTCCATCCCCATCCTAGAGTATCGGAAGAAGGAACCCAACGCTACACTAGTTTAAATCTGTGAGACTGTCCAACTCTCTAGCATTGTCACCAACCATGCCTTAAGCTCTACCCACGCCTAGGCAACAACCGCTGAAGTTACTGGCACGGAACTGGGATAGAGCTAATCATTCATAGAGTTTCTCAGAGTAATTATTGAAAACTATTACTAATAAGCTTGACGTAATCTTCTCTCATCTGCTATTAATCTTATTCTAAGGAAGTTGTAATAAACCACAGGAGTGATGTGAACTTTTTGCTATTCAGGTAAGCGATTCTGCAGTGCTGTAAGTCAATGCAGCAGGCCGATGCACTGTAATGGTTGTTATCGGTTCAAGGGGGTATGGGTCTGGAAACGAGCTGTCCTTGTGACTTGAGCATCGGGTTCACTGCTAAATATCCCAGAAGCAGTCAAATCTTCTCTGCAATAGGTTTTTTCATCAATTAAATTATCTGCTTCCAAAGGCATATCTAGGGTGTGCTTTTGCAATCTCCTGTGGTCTATCGCATGGTCTCTATTGAGAAATTTTCTTGATAGGTAGGCTATGTGACTCTTCTGACATGCTCATTTGAGGTTGGCTCGTTGCCGTTGGGGCTAGCGCAATCGCATGGACTCTCCGGGAGCCTTCTGTCTGCTTATTCGCTATTGTCGTTGTGTGAGGATCATCATGGTTGAAAACAAGCTGGTGCAGTGTTGCCTAGTTACAGCACCTCTAGTTCTCGGTGCTGCTCTGGGTGCTACATGGCTAACTCCATCAGAGGCGAATGCTAATGAAGTTATCCTTCCACAGGGAATAACTGCCGCTTCTGCCGAATCTTCTACCCTGAACCAAATCGAGGTGTACCGCAATGGTTATGTCAGCGGTAATGTTCCAGTGATTGTTGTCAATACCGCTAATCAAACCACTTCCGTGGCTCAGCTAGCAGATGTGCAACCAACCGATTGGGCATTTCAGGCATTGCAGTCGTTAGTGGAGCGCTACGGCTGCATTGTAGGCTATCCCGATGGCACCTATCGCGGTAACCGCCCCTTGAGCCGCTATGAGTTTGCGGCTGGCTTGAATGCCTGTATGGATAAAATCAATGAGCTGATCGCCAGCGGTACCGCTAATTTGGCTTCGCGAGAAGACCTAGAAGCATTAGAGAGGCTACAAAATGAGTTTGCTGGGGAGTTAGCAACCCTGCGTGCCCGTATCGATTCCTTGGATGCTCGGGCCGCTCAGATAGAAGCCCAGCAGTTTTCTACCACTACAAAGCTTGCTGGAGAAGTTATCTTCACCCTAGCGGATACATTTGGTAATCGGGCAGGTGGCACCAGTGACCCAACACAAACTATCTTTGCCTATCGCGCTCGCTTGAACTTCAATACTAGTTTTACAGGCAATGACTTGTTGCGAGTTCGCTTGCAGGCGCTGAACGTTACCCCATTTAGCCGGGATGTTACCGGCACAGACATGACCCGACTGTCGTTTGATGGCACAACAACTCCGGCAAACAACTTTCAGATAGATGATTTGCTATATCGCTTTTCTATTGGCCCCAACACTAGGGTATGGGCATTGCTGAATGGGTTCGGGACTGAAAACATTACACCGTCACTCAACCCTCTGGAAAGTGATGGACAGTCAGCAATTTCGCGGTTTGCTCGGTTTAGCCCTATCTATCGGAGCGTGAGTGGTTCAGGTATAGGAATTTCCCACAAGTTTAGTAATGAGATTGAGCTAGCTGCTGCCTACCGATCTACTACTGCCTCGAACCCCGCGGCTGGTAATGGCATTTTTAACGGTAACTATGGCGCGATCGCCCAGCTCACTGTTACCCCTGCTGCAGGAATTCGTTTTGGTCTCCACTATGCCCACGGCTATTTCCCTAGCACAGCCGTAAACCTAACGGGTGGTGTCGGTAGTGCCTTTGCTCAACAGCCCTTTGGTGCCGTTCCCACTCGGACAGATACCTACGGCGGTGTTGCATCTTTCCAAATTTCTCCCAACTTTATTCTATCTGGATGGGTAGGCTACACTAGCGCTACGGCCAGCGGTGGTCCTAACCAAGGTGCCAATGCATCTGTCTGGAACTGGATGGTAACCCTGGCATTTCCAGACTTGGGAGGTAAGGGCAACATGGGCGGCATTAGCGTTGGGATGCCACCTAAGGTGACTGGTAACGATGTAGGTTCCCGCACAGACCGTGATACATCCCTCCATGTAGAGACCTTTTATCGCTATCGGCTATCGGACAACATTTCCATTACGCCTGGTGTGTTTGTAATTTTCAATCCTGAACACAATAATGCCAACAATACACAGTTTGTCGGCTTAGTACGGACAACCTTCTCGTTCTAGTGAACTAGGGCACAGGCCAGATGCACTGCATTCTACAAATAGACTTGCGCGAGTAGGCTTCGCTGGTTTTGAGACTTGCTTAAAGCACGGCTAAGACTGCTTGCATTCCTCTCACCTGAATTTGCGCCTCTAAGGACAATGTTAGCTGCTGTAGGATTTCTTGTTACAGCGTGCTATTCACCTTACCTTGGAGGCGTTTTTTTGGGCGATTAACTAGAATAACAGAACAACACCCTAATCCCTAGGCAGTAACTAGTAACCTCATACCCAGACTTCTAACTCTCAATGGACACAAGTGGACTCGAACCACTGACCCCCGCGATGTTAACGCTATCTATATGCACAAGTGCGTAGCAGTAGATTCAAACTTCAGCACCTGAAAGCACACCAGTGGCTTAGGGTTTATCTGCCAGACCCATCACCAGGGGATAAATGTGTATAGTGTTGGAGAAACCAGGCATGAACCTGGACTGAAAACTCTTTGGCGCAGTATTACCGAACCCGAAGCACAAGGCAGCGTCGGGAGAAGTTCAATTGATGACTAACCAGTCAAAAACAGCGTCGGCTGTGAGTTCTAACGGGATTTCTGGCAACACTGGCAATAGGCTATCACCCTCAACCACGTTAGGTGCTTGGTCGGGCAAAAAGGTCAGCACACTGCGATCGTCTGGTGCGAGCAACCACCCCAACCGCATCCCATGCTTCAGGGCATGGAGGATTTTGTTGATAGGCTTGATGGGGGACTGCTCTGACGACAGGATTTCAATCATCCAATCCGGTGCCAGTAGGAAATCGTCTGGGATTTCTCCTGAATCGGTGAAGGGGATCCGGTTCCAGGTAAACACAGCAATATCAGGCACGATCAAGCAATTGTCAAAGGTGCAACGCAATTCAGGCAGGGCTAGGGCAATGCGATTAGGTTTTGACACTGCATTAATCTGTGCCCCTAGCTCTATCTGCAATAGGCTATGTTTTCCCTTTGGCATCTCTTTCTGGATAACCTCCCCATCGATATACTCGCTAGCAGGTTCGGTCTCTGGCAGTGCCAGAAACTCATCCAGGGATAATGCTATGGGTTTGCCCTGTACATAACCAACCATAACCGACGGAGTTTTTACCTACTGATTAAACCAAAAACAGAAGGCACCGCGCTGATGGTGCCCCCCTTAGACCAATAACTTTAGAACCCTAACCTATACCATAGAGGCGGCAGGCGATCGTGTCAATTTTCCAGTAATTCCCCACCACCAGGAGGTAGTAGCAAGTTCTGGGGTTTCCGAGATGATTGCTCGACTGAACTTTAGGACGATTAAAGATCCTAGAGTAGTTGACGAGGCATTGAACCGTAATATCCAGCGTCGTTGGCAGCACTCTAACCATTTGGTACCCGACTAGTTGGTGACAGGCATCCCAGAAAAGCCAGTTAATCGCTCTAGCCCGCCCACAGACCTCTGAACCTCGATGGACACAAGTGGACTCGAACCACCGACCCCCACGATGTCAACGTGGTGCTCTAACCAACTGAGCTATGCGTCCTTACCTTAGAGAAAATACCAAGCGTGAATGGAATTTTAGCATGAATTTCTTGAGTCTGGGGAATCCTACAGTAGGATGATCAGACTAGGTTACTCGGAGTTAAGGGCAAGTCTATGGACTGTACAGAGCAAGAGTCCTGCCAAAAGCTAGTGCTGCATGTAGGTTGTGGGCGATATTATCCAGAAGCGTTACACCCGCTATTTCAATCCCAAGATTGGCGAGAGATTCGGTTAGATTTGAACCCAGATGTCGAGCCAGATATAGTTGCAAGTATTACAAATCTAGAGCCTGTGGCAGACGGGTCGATCGATGCCATTTGGTCGTCTCACAATATTGAACATCTTTATGCCCATGAGGTGCCGATCGCGCTAGGGGAGTTTTATCGGGTACTCAAACCTAGTGGATTTTTGTTGGCGACGATGCCAGATATTCAGCAGGTAGCTGCCTATGTTGCCCAAGGTAATTTAGAAGATACGCTCTACATGTCACCATCGGGGCCAATTGCGGCGATCGATATTTTGTTTGGGCATCGGCGCTTCATTCAGGAAGGTAACCAGTTCATGGCCCACCGCACAGGCTTTACGGGCAAAACACTACTGAATAAGTTGAGCGCTGCTGGTTTTGCCACAATTCGCGTCTGGCAAACAGATTTGGCACTATGGACAGTGGCCTATAAGCAGGAAACCCAGAATCCCTTGGATTTACCTAGTTTTATGGCTAGCCTAGCAGCATAGCGGTAGGGACGTAGCTACTGCCATTCTTGGTTGGCTTCAAGATTTAACTGTTCTAGGGTAGCGCGCAGGGCTGACCAATCCATTTCGCTAGCAGCAACGTGATGCTTAACCCGGCCTTGGTGGAGATGTAGCACGTGGGAGCTAAATTGTTGTACCAATTGCAGTTGATGGTTGACCATGAGTATGGTCAGCGATCGCTCTGCTGACAGGTTTTGCAACACTGTGATCAAATGTTGGGCGCGTCCGGCATCTAGGGCAGAGGTAGGTTCATCTAGCAGCAATACCTCTGGTTGAGTAACCAAGGCACGGACGATTGCTACCCACTGGCGTTGACCAACAGAAAGCTGACGTTCTGTGCGATCGAGCCAATCGGTCGGCACTTGCATCTGCTCTAGCCAATAATCAATCCGCTGGTGCATCTCTGACTGAGGGATTGCTTGCAAAGTCAGGGGATAGGCGATCGCCTCACGCACAGTCATGCCCAATAGCCGGGGTTCTTGTAAGACGGCCATCACCCGTCGCCGCAGCGCAATCACAGGCAACTGTTGCAAATCTTGACCATGGAAGTAGAGTTTGCCACTAGTAGGGTCATGAAGGCGATTGAACAGGCGTAAAAGTGACGTTTTGCCCGCACCAGATGCACCCACGATCGCTAGCCGATCGCCAGATTGCACCTCAAAGGTCACCTGATGCAGCAGTGGGTAGCCGACAGTAGCGCTGGCTACACAGACCTGCTCTAGTCGCCATTGGGGAACAGTCACACCTATCCCTGACTTAGCGTTTGTGCTGTCCAAATCGTCCAGCCATCCACCAGTAACAGCACGATCGTGCAGCTCAATAAAATCATATACATCCAAGGCTGGGCTAGGGGACGCACATCGGTCGTGTCAATACCCGTGCGTTGCTGCACATACTCCACTAGGCGGGCAAACCCAGCAACACGCATAGGTAGCAAATACGCCTCTCCTGATCGGCTGACAAAATAGTAAACCAAGCCACCCTGTCCCGTAGTTCGAGGTTTCAACGCCTGAATTTGATCCCACGATAGCTGCCAACCCCGGCGCAACGATCGCGGCACCCACCTAGCATAACTGACCTGAATCCCAGTCTCATCCACAATTACCCGCTCACTAAGCACTGCTACTAGGGCAATCAGCCCAATCCCTATACCTACCCATAGCCACACTGGTGGCACTAGACTGTGGGTGAAAGCTGCTAGAAACGGTAGTGGCAAGGTTAAGGCTATGTAGAGACTCGCCAATGTCAAGCGAATCAGTGGTGACAGTTGAAAGGTGGATGATACTGATGGAGAATGCATGGATGACAATTGTAGGCAGAGGACTGCTGTTATTATAGGCAACCCTAGCAGACTAGGCATCTAGCCATTGTCTGAGTATAGTGGTGAAGATGCCAAACCATAAGGCATGTTTATTTTTCCAATAACTGATTACGAGACTTATTAGACTTATTAAGGAGACACGTGTGAATCAATACTATTCTTGGCGAATCATGTCTTGGCAGATGATGGCTCAGTCTCTGAGGTGGCTGACAAGTAAGGTTGGAATCAGTATCGTGCTAGTTGCATCACTAACTGCTGTACTGACTGGTTGTAGCAGTGGAGAGCTAACTACCTCTAACAGCCCTAGCAGCCCAACAGCAACAGCCAGCCCAGAAGCATCACCCACTGAAGCCAAGAGTCCTGAATCAAAGCAACCCGAAGGCCCTAAGTCTGACTTGACTAAAAAGCTAGAGTCTGCCGCATCAGATCTAGTAGCCAAAGAAATTGGCGCAGAGGTGAAGTCTTTCTCTTGCCCTAACGTGGAAAAACTGGAAGCAGGCAAGACGTTCGATTGTGATACTGAAATTGCAGCAGGTTCGTTCCCTGTAACTGTGACCCTAAGTGACGACCAAGGGGCCTTCAATGTGCAGACGAAAAATTTGCTGATCTTGAAGAAAGCAGAAAACCTATTGAAGGATGGCATTAAGCAGCGCAATGACCTAGATGTAACGGCTGATTGTGGTCAAGATTTTTACATCTTTAAACAGGTCGGCGATACCTATGAATGTAAGTTATCATCAACTGATGGCAAGTCTGGCGTGGCTGTGCTCAAGGTGACTGATGTTGAGGGTGGTGTGGATATTTCCTACAGCTTGAAGTAGGCGATCGTGAACATCACTACGGCTTCTACCTCCGGCGTGATAGCGATGCTGTCACGCCTAACTTGTTTCAGGTATTCGGCATACTACACCTTGTTAGCAGAAGTAGTTGGTGCTGCTGATGTTGGCAGCAGGTAGGTGATCCCTGACACCAATGTCAATGCTACGGCTAACCAGAAACTGATGGCAGTTGTCAAATCCCATGCAGGAGATAGGGGAGCGATAAGTAGGGCAATGGCGACAATCTGCATCACAGTTTTGGTTTTTCCCCAGAGGTTAGCTCCTTGAATCGGGGACGGGGAGGATGTAGGTGTGACACGCCAACCCGCGATCGCCAACTCGCGCCCTAGAATCAAAAACACTGCCCACGCTGGAACTTGCTGCATTTCTAGCAATACCAACAATGGAGCCATGACCAATAACTTATCCACTAGTGGGTCTAAAAATTTACCCAGTTCCGTCACTTGATTTAAGCGTCGTGCCAGATAACCATCCAACCAGTCAGTACCCGCAGCCACTAGAAAAATGCCCAAGCTCCACCATTGTGAAGAGGTAGTCGCTTGAGGCAATAGTATCAGCAGCCATGGCACCGCCAGCAGTCGTGATATAGTAACCCATGTCGGCAGACCCATACTCAACCAGTACAGCCGTTACAAACTTCTGTCAACAGCTTAGTCGATTGTGGGTGCCGCTTGCTTAAAGGGCAACTCAGCATTAATAGCCTCCATCTCTTGCTGCTCTAGGCTATTCACCTCTTGGATGTAGGGGCGGAGAATTTGTGTAAGGCGGGGATTGTAGAACCGATGCAGGCTGTAGTTAGGGGTCGCAGGAAAACCACGCCGTTTCTTGTGCCGTCCACCTGCTCCAGGATCAAAGGTTTGAATGCCCTTGGCGATCGCCCACTCGATGGGTGTGTAATAGCAAGCATCAAAGTGCAAACACTCAATATATTGCGAGCTACCCCAATAGCGCCCATACAACCGATCCCCCTTGGTGAGGCAAAAGGACATGCCCACAGGTTGACGATCGTCTTGGTCACTGTAGCCTGCTGCAAACACAACCCGATGGCGAAACGCCCCATGCAGTTGCTCAAAAAATGCCTTGGTTAAATACTTGCTGCCCCACCAGCCAAATTGGTCACAAGTGTTGGCATAGTACTCGTACATAAGGGGAAAAAAGGACTTAGGAATGTCATCGCCCTGAACAACGCGCAGTCGCAAGCCTGCCTTTTCCACAGCTTTACGTTCTCGCTTGATGTTGCGTCGCTGGTTAGCATTGAACTGGTTCAAGTAATCATCAAAGGTTTGAAAGCCTTGATTTTTCCAGATGTAGCTGTGGTGTAGCCACATCGTGAACCCCAGGTTCTCTAGTCGTAGTCGCCATTCTGGATCCACATATAAGAAGTGACAACTAGAGATTTGGTTGCGATCGCAAAAGCTATCGATTTCATGCACCATCAAGGCCGTCAATTCATCCTCATCTTCCCCCGGTGCTATCAAAAATCGGTAGCCTTCTGCTGGGGTAAAGGGTGACATTCCCAACAGCTTCGGGTAATAGCGAATCCCCAATCGCTCAGCCAAATCTGCCCATTGGTGGTCAAATACAAACTCACCGTAGCTGTGACCTTTCAGATAAAAGGGAGCTGCAGCTACCAGCTCAGTACCGCGCCACACCGTGAGATGCAACGGTAACCAGCCTGCGTTTGCCGTCGTGCTACCTGAGGTTTCCATGATGTGCAACCAATCCCACTCTAGAAACGGAGTCTTGAGGGGCACTGCCAAGGCATCCCAAGCAGCTTGGGGAATTTCTGCCATATGCTCAACCCAGGTAACCGAGTAGGTAGCAGGCTTAGACGCTTTAAACATAGGCGATCGCAAATCCTTGGCACAAATGCAACTGACAGAGATAAAACCATCTTTAGGGTACTAAACCTAGCGGGAATCAGGCTAGGTATCCCTAACAATCTCCGGTGCATTCCAATCAGCTATCTACTCTTTGGATTCAGACCTAGAAATGTGTTGATAGCATCAGCAATTTTGTAGTGATCCTCCGAGCCTCCAACGACTGGCAACCGAATTGGATTTCCTGAGCGCAGAGTTAGCTGTGTGCTGTAGGTTTTGTCTCCATCGCTGTCTGTACCCTCAACAACTTCCGCTGCTCTAATGTCTCGTAGGGGAATTTGTTTGGTTTCTGACGCAACCCAGCTTTTCAGCGTCATGGACAAATGACCCGATAGTTTGTCAAATACTAACGTCGTTAGGGATTTGGCGGTAACAGTTCCCCACGTGGCTCCCGCTCCAATCAACGTAAATATACCCCCTACTAGGTATGCAAACCAGCGATCGTCCTGGCGAACCGTCAATGTCGTCTGCTCAGGATTAGCCAAGAAGGCATTAATTTGCTCTGCCTTCTGACGTTTGCCGCGCTGACCAGAACTATAGGCCCAAGTCAGTGGAATAGTGCCCGTCTCTGTAACCAAAACAACACGGTATGTATCCCCATCATCATCATCTTTAGCAACAGAGACATCAGCTCTTTGCAACTTTCCCGCTGGAATTTGGGTAACTTGCTTGCCTAACAATCTACCGTTGGTGAGCTTGCAGGCCACCTGCGAGGGTTCTAATCGCGTGCAGGTCAAGATTGCCACTTCACCAAGGATTAGAATAGCTGTCAAGCCGCTTAGCAAAAAAGGCACATTAAGCAGCATCATAAACGTAAAGCCTGAAGTGTTCCGACGACCTCTTAAGGTCAGAACTGTAGGAGTTTGTTTTATGATGTTCATGGTTTACAGCACTAGTATTCTCGAAGAAGGTTCTTGATTCCCTAATCACCTCCGATGCCAGTATTTCCAGAAAAAGTTATCACTTTAGTTTTGATGTTAAGAGTCTCTGGATACTGTCTAGTAGAACCTGTTGAGGCTTGCATATCACCCAGACCATACCGCAAGTTACCCAAACTTTTCCCAGCCAAACTTTTCCCAGATGGAGTCCAACTTTATTGGGGTTCATAGGTCTTTCACACTGTTGGGCACCTGTGATGCACCTATTGATGCACCCATGCCTTACAAAAAGTGGAAAGTTTGCAGGTATAGAGACCAGTTAGCCTTTAGTATAGAAGTAACATATAGGTAGATATACACAGCTTTATCACTATTACTACTTCTACAACACTGCGATCGTATGACTATGTCCAATAGCCCATCCCCAACTCAGCCCATTCTCTCTGATCGAGAGCTAGAGGTAGTCGAGCTTGTAGCTGCCGGATTGACCAACCAGGAGATCTCAGAAAAGCTAGCTATCAGCAAGCGTACTGTTGACAACCACATCAGTAATATTTTGACCAAGACAGCAACTGATAATCGAGTAGCCCTAGTACGCTGGGCCTTGCAATGGGGCAAGGTTTGCCTTGATCAAGTTAACTGCTGTACGTTGCCCTCTAGTTCGCTGAATACTGAAAGCTCCCGATGAAGCAGGCTATCTATTGTCCACGGTTACCCTTGGCAGTGTACCGGGAAGTAGCAGCCCATCTTCGTCAGGTAAAGGCCATTGAGGTTGAGTTGCTCCCTCAGCAGTGCCATGAGTTTGACTATCTCCAAAGTCAAGTAGGGGGGTTGTTAATCCAGTTCACTAGTGAGGCTAGCAGCCACGATCGTGCCCGTGTAGACCAGATTCTGGCATACTACGGCGATCGCTATGGTGCTTGGCAGCCAGTCACCGACGCTTGCTATGCTAAGGACGAGTAACTGTCTTCTGCCGATCACGTACTTGTCATTTTAGTTACTGCTGAAACACTGCCAAATCAGGCATTTGCAGGGTTGGATTGGTGAAACAGGCAGTGTACTAGAAGCAATTGCTATAGATGGCACAGGAGCGATTGCAGAAGACTGTTTACTTTAGACAACTGGCTCAAGGCATTACCCCAACCTTGGACGCAAGCGAGATAACCGTGAAGTGCTCATACTGTGCTGTAAACAGATCTCCCTCAAATCCCTTTTCAAGAGGTTGACTTCAATCCACCTTGCTAGAAAAGGCTAGGGGAGATCAGGTCGAGGCATAGGTGAGGGTTCAGGCGTATTAGCTGGTTCAGGGATAGTAGCTGGGATTGAAGGGAATGGGTCTGGTGCTGCAACGGGCAGAGGCGCTGAGGCATCCGCTGAAGGAACGATCGACGCTGGTGGCTCTGCGGGTACAGGAGCCGTTGTGGACTCTGATGTTGAGGGAACTGATGGGCGCACAGGTGGTGAGGGAGTCTCTATCCGTGAGGATGGACTGGGTGGAGGAGGTGGCAAAGGTTGTGGAGGTGTTGTTGATCGCTGCTGAACATTGCGCTGTTGTCGTTCTTGCACCTCACGGTGAAACTGGGAATCTTTTTCCACAAAGTTCACTCGCCGCCGCGCTCCAGTGTACCCCTGCTCAGAAGGGGCAAACCGCCACTGCTGCACCGTTTCTAGGGTGACTCGGTCAAGTTCGGCATTCCCACTAGATGTTCGTAGACGGATGTTGATAGGGCGGCCATCAGGAGAAATGTCAAAGGTAATTGCCGTACTACCCTCCACAGTGCGATTGCCCTGCCGAACCGCTGGCGGCTGTGGACAGGAAATACAAACCGGGCGCTGACGGTGACTAGTGGTTGCTAGAGGTGAGCTAGTATTGGCGACAACAGGTTGAGGATTGGTGTCTGTACTTGTGGAACTTCCGGATAAGTTGCCAGTCACAGTACTGCTAGCACCGCTGCTGGCCGTTGACCCTATAGTCTGCCCTATAGTCTGACCCATAGTCTGACCCGTAGTTTGACCCGTACCTGAATGCCCGCTCCGCCTAGCTGCGCCATGATCTGAGATGCCTGTCAAGCCCCTAGGAGCAGAGGCCGTTGTGTGAGCTGACGTAGCAGCAGACGCATGGAGATCGTCAGCAGCTTCCCATCTGGGACTAGGGGATACCGAGGTATCCGATGACGGAACCGATGGTGTCGGGCTAGCTACAGGCTGAGAGTGCCGGCTTGTGAATGGTTTGGTTGTGGGTGAGGTGGTTAGGGTTTGCATCGGGGCGGTAGCAGATATTGGACGATCGCTGGGCAGGGGAGTAGCCCTGCCGGATACGCTAGCTGGAGCCTCTACCAGCGTAATTGGCGGCACATCGGGGCTAGGGGTGCTACTCTCAGATAGGGTTATCTCTGCCTTAGAGAGGGTGTCATCTACCTCAGGTGGAGGATCGACAATGACGATCGCTAGTTCCTCTGGTTCTGGAATCATGGAAAACATCGGCCAGCGAAGCGTCAAGATCAGGCCACTATGGAGGACGATCGACCCCAACAGTCCCCACAAAACCCAACGAACCGTGCAGTGGTTGGCCTGCGATCGCTGATGTGTATAGGAAGTAACTTGCTTCATGACAGGCAACGTTTTCTCCAAGAATCCCTAAAGTTTGCTCCCAGGAGACATAATCATCGATGACTAGATGCCCATCATCTGTTGTCAGATTCTCTCTCCCTGCCACCAGCGATTCTTACACAGGCTATATTGATTTTTCAACCATCATCCAGACCGCAACAACAACTTGGTTCATTAGGACTTCATTACCACTGCAACTCCTAGGAAGACCTGAAATTCTGGCTAAAACCCTTCATAACTTAGCCCAGCAAAAAACTGGAGACACCTCTGAGAGCAGGCATCCCCAGTTATTAGGACAGCGATCTAGGAGTTTAGCTGACAGGAGTTTAGGAATGTTTCCGACAGTAGAACGACCCCTCGAATATATCGAGGATTGTTCAGGTTGACCTTAAGCGAACTGCTGATATTCAGCCTCTAACAGTTGTATAAGGGTCTGGTCACCCCGTTCGCGGGCAACAGCAAGTCGATGCTCTAAGCGCTTACGAATATTTTCACGATGAGTTTCAGCTACCTGTTGGAGGAGTTGCTTACGGTTAGCACGAGCAGATGATGAATTGTTAGTCATAGCGCTATTGGTTGATGAATCCATAGTGAAGTCTACAATTTGGTTGTTAACTGTGTGATGAGCGGCTGCTCCATGTAGGTTAATGGATAGCTTGTGGGGGTTAAAGCCTGCGATTGGAATGGCTACAGGGATATGTCGAGGATAATAAAACTGATAGTCTCGATGACAGTCGTAAGTGTCTATATTGCTGTCGGATGCTGTCAAATCGCAAACGTTGCCACACCTAACACCCCGGTCAAACAATCTCGTCATGGTAATCTCCTATAATCTGTGTATGTAAATCACGCTTGCATCTACTACAAAGTCTGAGCTTAGTGAGCGTCTGAGTTTAGTCTGCATAACCGACACAAAAAGCTGCTAAGCAGAATCGATTCAGTGAGTTAGAAGAATGAATTTTATTTCTGTATCTCACTTTACTATTTTGCAACTTTTTTGAGGTTAAGTGGGCGTTAATGTAATGATTTTAAATATCTCCTGACATTTGGTCAGACCCTTAGCTATGCAAATCAGTCATATTTTTCATGTCTCCGCAGCAGTATGGTTCTTAGCAGGACTAGTGGTAGGCATCCTTTGGTCACAACAATGGTATCCAGCCTACAGACAATCATCCAAGGATGTGTCCCCCAGAACTACCTTCTCAGAACCCGATGATTCGCTATTAGAGCCGACTATTGCTGGTATGACCAGCCACGAAGCCGAACAAGCCATAGAGCAACTGCGATCGCAGCTTGCCCAGACTCAACTGGCCTATCGCATAGCTGTAGAAGCCAGCCAATTTCGAGCTGGATATTTAGCCCGCACAGCCCATGAGCTACGATCGCCCCTGAATAGCATCATCGGCATTCACCAAATGATTTTGGCCGATTTGTGCGACGACCCTGCCGAAGAACGGGAATTTATCGCCCAAGCCAACGAAGCTGCCATGAAGTTCGTCAAGCTGATGGATCGGCTAATTTATGCTGCCAGGGTAGACGTTGACTACAAGATGATGTTGCAAATTCGCCCTGTTCAATTGGCGCAGGTAATAGCAGAGGTTGATGAATTGTGTCGATTGCAGGCTCAAAATCGCAACTTAACCTTACAGGTAGATAGCCCTAACCCAGATATTTATGTATCAGCAGATTTGCCCTGTTTTCGACAGGTGTTGTTGAGCTTAGTAGATACGCCATTACGGTTGATGCATGATGGCACTGTGCAGGTTACCTCCCATATCAAAGGTGAGTATGCCTGCATCGACATCGAGGACGATCGGCCAGCAGATCTATGGCAAGAACCTCTCAATTGGCTCCGGCAGCCCTTGCACCAAGTAAATCTAGCAACACCTCAACTTTCACCAGGGTTGACCCTGATTATGGATCAACTGCTGCTAGAAAAAATGGGCGGACGGCTAGAACTCTTATCTGTGCCTAATCAGCAAGAAACCACACCATCCACATCACAAACTCGGCTTCGCTGCATGATTCCGCTACACCGTTAACCCTGGCAACGTGGATGGGGTGTCGATGTACTCGTTAAATCGTTTGTTGCAGGTTTTACTCAACAGTAATTTTGTACATGGCTACCGTCTTGGTGGGGACAATGCCTGCTGACAATAGTACCGCTCTGGCCATTAGAGCAGGGTTAGCGTCAAGGAAGCAGTCACGGCTCTCAGGGGGCTGCTGTGGCTCCAGCACTACACTTCACCTTTTTCGAGTCCAGTGCCATCCTGCAGCAATTAGTCACTACCCCTAATCTCAACCATTACCCTTCAGCCAACCTGCAATTAGCTGAAACTGTAGCTGAATTTAATACCCCCAGGGGAATTCGAATCCCCGTCGCCTCCGTGAAAGGGAGGTGTCCTAGGCCTCTAGACGATGGGGGCTTAAGGACTGACGTGTTACTCACACCTTTTCTAAGGTAACGAACATTGTGTACGCTGTCAACTAGATTGGCTTTTGTGCACAACCTAAACTTTTACGTATGGCTATCGTTACACTGCGATCCATTAAGAAAGATTTTGGCATCAAAGAAATCCTGCGTGATGCCAGTTTTAGCTTAGATGACGGCGACAAGGTGGGGCTAATTGGCACCAATGGCTCTGGGAAGTCCACCTTTCTGAAAATGATCGCAGGGCTAGAGCCGATCGATGCAGGAGAGCGATGGGTGAGTGCAAGCGCAACTATTGTGTACCTGCCTCAACAGCCAACACTCAACGAAGATTACACCGTGCTAGAGCAAGTGTTTGCTAACAGTGGCGAACAGATGGCTCTTGTTCAAGACTATGAGCTGCTATCGGCTCAGTTGGCAACGGCAGAGGGCGATACACATCGGCTGATGGCACAGTTATCTAGTGTGGCACAGCGGATAGAGAGCAGTGGTGCTTGGACCTTGGAAGCTAATGCCAAGGTTGTGCTGAGTAAGTTAGGAATTCATGATTTTACAGCACGGGTTGGTAGCCTGTCGGGGGGGTATCGCAAACGGATTGCCTTAGCCAGTGCCCTACTGGCAGAGCCAGATGCCCTGTTAATGGATGAGCCAACTAACCACTTGGATGCAGAGTCGGTGGAATGGTTACAGGGCTATTTGAAGCAGTTTCGAGGTGCATTGTTGTTAATCACCCACGATCGCTACTTTTTAGATCAAGTGACGACACGCATCATAGAAATTGATCGAGGCGACTTATTCACTTATAACGGCAACTATGCTTACTATCTTGCAAAAAAGGCTGAGGCTGAGGAGGTAGCTGTCAGTAGCCAGAAAAAACATGCAGGCAGACTGCGCCGAGAACTAGAGTGGCTAAAACGCGGCCCCAAGGCACGTAGCACCAAGCAAAAGGCAAGGATCGATCGCATCCGCAACATGCAAGCACAATCGTTTAAGCAGGCTCAAGGTAGAGTAGAAATCTCTACGGCAGGGCGGCGCATTGGCAAGAAGGTGATTGAACTGGCTAATATCTCTAAGGGACATGGCGATCGTGTCCTCATCCGTAACTTTAGTTACCAGTTCAACCCCGAAGACCGTATTGGCATTATTGGCGGCAATGGGTCTGGTAAATCAACCTTGATGAACATCATTGCTGGGCGCATAGAGCCTGATACAGGCACTGTGGAGGTTGGCACAACGGTTCACATTGGCTACTTTGACCAACATTCCGATGACCTCACCTCCCATGCTGACCAGCGAGTAATTGACTATCTCAAAGGTGTAGCAGAGCTGGTGAAAACCGCAGATGGTGAGGTGATTACAGCCTCTCAAATGCTAGAACGATTTTTATTTAGCCCCAATCAACAATATGCTCCCATTCACAAGCTCTCTGGGGGAGAAAAGCGGCGATTGTTTCTCTTACAGGTGTTAATGTCAGCCCCCAATGTGTTGCTCCTTGACGAACCAACTAATGATCTGGATGTACAGACCTTGGCCGTGTTGGAAGAGTATTTAGAGGATTTTAATGGCTGTGTGATTGTGGTCTCCCACGATCGCTACTTCCTTGACCGGACTGTAGATACAATCTTTGCCATCGAAGCCAATGGCATGTTGCGCCAATATCCCGGCAATTATTCCTTGTATTTAGACTACAAGCGGGCTGACGAACCAACCAACGAAACACCAAGAAATCAGCAACCAGTCAAGCAGACCAGTCCTGCTATCACTACGACAGCAGCACCAACAATAGCTGAGGCAGTGACCTCTACTAAACCGCGCAAGCTGTCCTTCAAAGAGAAGCGGGAGTATGAAAGCCTAGAAACGCAAATTTCTCAACTGGAGGCCGAAAAGATTGAACTAGAGACTCTGCTATACACCAACCCTCCCAGTGGTTTTGGTGAGTTACAGCGCCTGAGTGAGCGCTTGGCAGAATTAACCACAGCGATCGATGCTGCAACTGATCGATGGATGGAGCTAGCCGAGCGTGATGGTTAGAATGAATAGTTGAGGGTAGAAACGAACTCCAAATCTGTGTCGTTGATCCCGGTTTGAAAGATTAGATTCAGCTCAGTTTTCACCACAACATTTTTGCTGAGGCCGAGATCAAGACCACCAGTAATCATAGGATCCGTTTTATTCAGCCCATCGGTATTGACAGCCACACCTGCTCCTAGAAACGGATAAATACCATCCGTTAATTTAGTTTCAGCAGTGAGAGGAACCCGCACTTCAGTCACATTCCCCAAAAACACCGCAGGACGCACAGACAAACCCACCCCATCAAAGCGAGTAATCTGCACCTTAGCATTGATAACGGCTGATGTAGGGTCATTAAAGCCTGTGCGCACACCAGCACCCACGTAGTAGGCAGGCATATCAGCCAGAGCAACACCACCAGTCAAGACAATACTGCTACCCAGTAACGATGACCACAGAGCACGCATAAATTATCTCCTCACATTCAATGTCATGCTTCTAAACCGTAACACAGACGCTGAATTGTTCTGACAACAAGCTCATCCATCCGTCGTTAGTATCAACGCCACACCCGACTCAATTGCTATCACCAAAACATGACAAAAATTGATGTAGAGCAATAAATCATTACGATTCCGTTACAATGGGGTAACGTTGAAACTTATCACGGTTAAGCAGCAATGTTCTCAATAGCTAGGTTTTGATAACTGTCAAACACCTGGATAGTTGGATATAGCAAGCAACTGGAGCAACATTACCTAAAGAGCAACGTTTGGTATGCAACAGAAGTCCCTTGGGTCTGCTTGGTCAGTTACTTCCCTGCTGTTAATTGCTCCCTTCTTTTTATGGGGCACGGCTATGGTTGCCATGAAGGGGGTGATTTCACAAACGACACCATTGTTTATGGCTGGGATTCGTTTGCTGCCTGCAGGATTGTTGGTTCTAGGTGCAGGGGTTGTGATGAATCGTCCTCAACCTAAGGGCTGGAAAGCTTGGGGATGGATTCTGTTATTTGCTGCTGTGGATGGCACTCTGTTTCAAGGGTTTTTAGGTGAAGGGTTACAGCGTACAGGAGCAGGCTTGGGGTCAGTGATGATTGACTCTCAACCGATCGCAGTTGCTCTGATGGCACTTTGGTTTTTTGGAGAGCAAATTGGCCTATGGGGCTGGCTGGGCTTAGCAATTGGCGTGGTTGGCATCAGTCTGCTAGGGTTGCCCCACGAGTGGCTAGTGGCTGCGGGGTCTTGGCTAATGACAGCCATAACCGCAGGGCAGTGGACGATTGATACAACTCAACTGACTGCTAGCGAGAATTTGCCACAAGATCTGTTAGTTGCTCTCTTTCAAAATGGTCAATGGCTAATGCTACTAGCCTCATTGTCCATGGCAGCGGGTACGATCGTTTCCCGGATGGTGTCTCGTTACGCTGACCCGGTGACTGCAACAGGGTGGCATATGGTTCTGGGGGGCATTCCACTGTTTCTAGGATCTGGTCTTTGGGAGGTCAACCAGTGGAGTGGTCTGGGGCTAGCGGAATGGGGAGCAATGGCCTACTCAACTATCTTTGGGAGTGCGATCGCCTATGGACTCTTTTTCTACTATGCCTCCAGCGGCAGTCTGACTAGCCTTAGCTCACTGACTTTTCTGACTCCAGTGTTTGCCTTGCTATTTGGCAATCTTCTGCTAGGCGAACATCTAACGGTTATTCAGTGGATTGGTGTGGGGTTGACACTGGTAAGCATTTATCTGATTAACCAGCGAGATGCTATAGACCTATGGATGCAGCAGATAGAATCGCGGCAGAAGGCCTCAGAGCTAGCGGGTGAACTGACACCTTCCCTAGTTGAGATTAGTGATGAGTTGAACAGCCCTAAACGAACGACTGTGGATCGTAGCTGAGCCATCATCCGCTGCTTGTGGAAAGGATTAACTGCTGAGAGTGATGAAATCCTCAGAAATTAGGTAGTGTGGGTCACGTTGACTAACCAGTAAAAACCTATGGCTGCCCCTTATTCTGCCGAGTTTCATGTTCAATCCAAGAGTCAATTAGGTTCTGGGCTTTAACAATAGTATCTTGCCGAGTTCTGGCGCATACACCACCCACTAAGCGAATTTGGGAGTTGATGACTTCCGCCTGCCAAAAGTAGCGATTGATGCACTCAATCTTGATGGTGTATCCCTTGTACTCAATATGATCAAGCATGTTTCACCGTTAGTCTGCTCACTATGTTAGTACTGACGTTTAGCTGTGATGACATATCTTCCGTGCTGTGGTGAAAAACCATGATTTTCTACGAAGGGCTTGCTGCGTAAGCCTCCTAGCATGTTCTCGGATTGTAGTCACACTCCTATAGTACCCATTTGCAGAATCCGTTACATGGAGCAAGGTACTGATTTCCAAAAATTATTGCCATGTAGCGACTGGCCGCAGCACAAGCGGGATTTCTCTGTAATCGGGAGGAAACTCTAGCTGAGTCTCCCGCAATCCTAAGTAACCTGACTCGGCAAAGGATAGTAGCATTCGTTGTAGAGCTAACCAAACTTCTTCTTCATATTCCCAATCGCGGTGACGCTGAGCAATCGCAGCGATCGATTTCAGCGCCCAAAAGTAACTATTACGCACGACGGATCCCCCCTTTTTGTAGCTGGGAACGTCGTTATGATGAATAAACAAGATTTGATTGTCTAGTCTCACGCGCATTACAGGTGATGTTCCCAGGGATGATAGTTTCGGCAAACAACAACAGGTGACTGTTCCCGGCCATTCATTACACAATCAGTGTTGGCACAGCGTTGACAGTCAGCTTGCATAGGCATGACAACATCAGCCATAGCATAGAGGCTAATTCCCTGATTTACCAGGCCCTGCATCTCTAGGTCAGAGATTGTGTCACAAATTAGGATAACGCGATCAATAGCCAATGCCTGACGATAGCTGTTAATCTGGTGCAGCATGTTGGCAAAGGAAGTATGGTCTGGCTTAACCGTGACAATCGCCTGGTGCATTTGGCTGCGAAAACAAGGGGGTTGTTCATGTTGGAAATAGTCTTTGTACTGAATTAGAAGGCTACCGTTGGGGTAGTGGCGGGTGCGGATGAGCCGCAGGAAGCGATCGCTGAAGGTTTGGTGCTGATCCAGCGCATACCACCATGACTTGTGCCATGCATCATTGGGCAGTTGCAAGATAGCATCGCTCTGAGCTTCAGTAAACCCTGCAGTAAGTAACACTTGTCGCGCCCAAGACACAGGAACGCCATCTACCAATGGCTTTAAGTCTGACTGCCATCGCAATTGGTTTTCTGCGCTACGGATACGAGGACGATCGCGCGTATCATAGTGATAGCGATCAGTGGCAGGATCCGTTAGCTCGGCTGGAATGCAATGGATAATGTCGAAGTGCAGCACAGCATCAATGGCTTGCCCATTAGGGATAGGTACGCCAATGCGAGCAGCGATTGTATCCACCAGATGGGCTTGGGTGATAGCAGGTACGCAGTTGACTAAAAGCGATTTTAGGGTAGTGGCATCAGCGAGCGCCAGCGCCATCTGGATTTGATCTCGTAATGGAGCTGCGTGAGTGTGCTCATAAACCGGAAGAAACAATGGATTCCGGGGCATAAAAACCTGCCTTTTAGTGAGCAAGGGTTTTTTATCATTTTGTCAACTTCATCCCATCCGTTTACCGTTAACTTCTGTCTTGTAAGAAATCGTTACTAACTGAGATGTAAATTAAGCTGAGATGTAGTGAAATCCTTAGTTAAACCAAGCGGCAAAGCCAAAGAACCGTCCGCCAAAAATGCGCATGAGTTCGCCCCAAATAGCTGCATTAGTGACCTTACCAGATTCTAAATAGGGAGCAGCGGCTGACC
>JANWZG010000007.1 GCA_025054735.1 Cyanobacteriota bacterium
TCAGCGCCGGGGGGGCTATTTTCCCAAATACCAACAACTATTGGAGGCTGTACCTGAGCTATTAGCAGACCACTACCCATTGCCATCCCTGCTGCACGGTGATCTGTGGTCAGGCAATGCTGCTATTACCCGCGATGGCGAACCGACAATTTTTGATCCTGCTACCTATCGGGGCGATCGTGAGGCTGATCTAGCCATGACAGAACTGTTTGGAGGGTTTCCTGCGGCATTTTACCAGGGCTACAATCGCGTATTTCCCCTAGAGCCGGGCTACCGTCAACGCAAGACGCTTTATAACCTGTATCACATCCTTAACCACTTCAATCTGTTTGGCGGTGGCTATGAGTCTCAGGCAAACCAGATGATTGCCCAGCTCTTAAGAGGCTGATCCCAGCCTTAAGAACAGCTATACCTAACAAGATAAGTCAAACCTTAACCCGCTATCGTGGTGTATCCTAGATGAGTTGCTTATTGTTGAGACTTACGCAGTGATGACGAACGCAGAACTGTTAGCAGCAGTTGATCCACTGGTGGCTGACCTGCTCCAGCAAGAGCTGCAACGCCAGCGTGACCATTTGGAGCTGATTGCTAGTGAAAACTTTACCTCAGCGGCAGTATTGGCAGCTCAGGGATCGGTGTTGACGAATAAATATGCTGAGGGCCTGCCTGGAAAGCGCTACTACGGTGGCTGTGGTGTGATTGACCAAGTGGAGCAGGTGGCTATTGATCGGGCCAAGCAACTCTTTGGAGCAGCCCATGCCAACGTACAGCCCCACTCTGGTGCCCAAGCTAACTTTGCTGTGTTCTTAGCCCTATTAGAACCAGGCGACACCATTATGGGCATGGATTTGTCCCACGGCGGACACCTCACCCATGGCTCACCTGTGAATGTCTCTGGCAAGTGGTTTCAGGTTCAACACTATGGCGTAAATCAGCAGACAGAGCGCTTAGATTTTGACCAGATTCGGGCATTAGCGCTGGAACATCGGCCTAAGCTATTAATCTGTGGCTATTCAGCCTATCCCCGGATGATTGACTTTGAAGCATTTCGAGCGATCGCCGATGAAGTTGGTGCCTACCTGTTGGCAGACATTGCCCACATTGCAGGTTTAGTTGCCACTGGTCATCACCCTAACCCTATTCCCTATTGCGATGTAGTCACTACCACCACCCATAAAACCCTGCGTGGCCCCAGAGGTGGTCTGATTTTGACCCGCGATGCTGAGCTAGGCAAAAAGTTGGACAAGGCTGTGTTTCCAGGAACCCAAGGTGGCCCCCTAGAGCACGTCATTGCTGCAAAAGCTGTTGCCTTTGGGGAAGCGCTGCAACCCGACTTTAAGACCTATTCTGCCCAAGTGATTGCCAACGCCAAGGCCATGGCTGCCCAGTTGCAACAACGGGGCTTTAAGCTAGTATCTGACGGTACAGACAATCACTTAATGCTAGTGGATTTACGCTCCATTGGGATGACTGGTAAGCAGGCTGATCAACTCGTGAGTACGGTGAATATTACGGCCAATAAGAATACTGTGCCGTTTGATCCGGCCTCTCCGTTTGTTACTAGTGGTCTACGTTTGGGGTCACCAGCGATGACAACTCGTGGCATGGGTACGGCTGAATTTACTGAGATTGCCAACATCATTGCCGATCGCCTGCTTGCTCCTGATGATGAGGCAGTAACAGCCGATTGTCTGCGTCGGGTTGCCGATCTGTGTAGTCAGTTCCCCCTATATCCTCACCTAGTTTCCACTCGGGCTGAGCAGATGGTGCGTGTTCCAGTGACTGCATAGCTCATGGTGCGTGTTCATGTTGTCATTACCGGCAAGGTGCAGGGTGTAGGCTATCGCTATCACACCCAGCGCTTTGCTGAGAGCTTGGGGTTAGCAGGGTGGGTACGTAACCTGCCCGATGGCCGAGTCGAGGCGGTCTTTGAGGGAGAGTCAGCACTAGTTGACCGTATGGTGGCTTGGTGTCACCAGGGATCTCCAGCAGCAATCGTCAGTGAGGTCACAGTAACACCAGAAACGCCTGAAGGTCTGGTAGGCTTTCAGATTCTCCGCTAGTTGGCCTCAAAGGGTATACCCCTAGGCGGCTGTGGTTTAAGAATAGCAGGCAATTCAGTTACAATGCGCTGAGCGACCTGCGTAGCAGTCTCATGTTCACTCACCTGTATACACAGATCAGCCTGGGCATAGAGAGCTTGTCGTTCGGTGTACAAACGTTGTAGTGTGCCCAATGGATCGGGAGTTTGCAGCAACGGACGGGTTTGGTCTTGACGAAGGCGCTGCCACAGGTGCTCAACCGGTACCGATAGCCATACCACGATGCCATGCTGAAGATAACTCCAGTTCATGCGCTCTAAGACAATCCCACCGCCAGTTGCGATCGTCAAATGCGTAAACGCAGCTACTTGACTTAATACCTGGGTCTCTACCTGCCGAAACACCAACTCTCCCTCTTGGGCAAAAATGTCACCAATGGTTCGCCTAGTCACCTGCTCAATCAGCACATCCGTATCCAAAAACCTATACCCCAACTGAGTTGCCAGCAGTTGCCCCACTGTGGTCTTGCCTGACCCCATCATGCCTATTAGATACAAATTAACTCCGTTTAGCAACTGTCTTGCGCTCTCCTACACGTTTCTATCTATTATTCTGGATAACGGTGACACTGTTCGTACTTATCCAACTAATTGTTTTATGGCTTTACCCTCTTGGCTCACGCCTAGCCATCTAATTATGTTCGGCCTAATTCTGGGATTCGCGATCGCCCATAGTGGGCTAGCTGCCCTGCGTCCCCATGGTGAAAAATTGCTCGGTGCCCGATTATATCGGGTGCTATTTGCTCTGGTGAGCTTGCCACTGGCCACTGTGATGATCATCTATTTTTTTCGCCATCGCTATGACGGGTTACAGCTTTGGCAAGTACAGGGAGTACCTGGAGTTCAGGCACTAGTTTGGGTATTGTCAGCAATCTCCTTCCTCTTTCTCTACCCAGCAACCTTCAACTTGTTAGAAATAGCTGCGATTCAAAAACCCACTGTACATCTCTACGAAACAGGGATCATCCGCATCACGCGGCACCCACAGATGGTTGGCCAAGTCATCTGGTGCCTTGCCCACACTCTATGGGTAGGGACAACATTCATGGTGATTACCTCAATCGGCTTAATTCTGCATCATTTGTTTGGCGTGTGGCATGGCGATCGTCGCCTCAAGCTCCGGTATGGTGAATCTTTTGAAACCTTGAAATCTCGCACTTCTGTCGTTCCTTTTCTGGCTATTGTGCGAGGCCAGCAAACCTTTAACTGGCGGGAATTTCTGCGGCCTGCCTACGGCGGCGTGGTGATTGCAGTGGCAATTTTCTGGTGGTTACATCCTGCTTTAATCCGTGCAACAAGTGCCATCGACTGGTAGCATGATCCCATAATGAAAATTTATAAAAACTGAGTAGGGATCATGGTTTCAGATATTAGTGACCAAACGTTCATAGATGAAGTTTTGCTGTCGCCGGTACCGGTTTTGGTTAATTTTTGGGCACCGTGGTGCGGGCTTTGCCGCCTGATTAGTCCAGTCCTGTCTAGTTTAGAAGCTGACATGGGGGGACTCATGAAGCTAGTGGATGTCAACGCTGATGAAAATTTAAAGTTGGCAAATACCTATCGATTGACAACGCTACCCACGCTGTTGCTGTTTGATGATGGCAAGTTGTTGTATCGTATTGACAGCTTTCATGGGCGCGATGACCTGCGAGCCACACTGAATAGGCTAATGCAACAATTCACTTACTCAGCATAGCGATCGCGACTAGCCAGTCTATTCTACTTCCAGCACAGTTTCTACTTTCGGGTATCATCAGTGGGCAGCAGTGAAGCAGGCAAATGCCTTGCTTGACAACTATACTGATGCCAGGAGAACGTCAGAATGAAGTTTGGACAATGGTTGGGGCTGATTGTAACCATAATCTCCCTCTATATTTTGTGGGAGATTCGGCAACTGATTCTGCTTCTGTTTGTAGCTGTAGTTTTTTCCACAGCTCTGAACCGTCCAACTCGTTGGCTGCAACGACTTCGCCTACAACGCAAAGTAGCAGCCATCATCTCCGTCACCAGTATTCTTTCGTTGCTTGTGGTGTTTTTTGCTACAATTATTCCTCCATTCCTGGAACAATTCCAACAGTTAGTTGAGCTAGTCCCCAGGGGATTTGAGGAGTTGCGTCAGGAGGTCGATCGCCTCACGGCTGGTATTCCAGGCGGTATTGACCAGTTTTTACCCACTAGCACTGCTTTGTTTCAGCAGTTTCAGCCCATAGCATCAGGACTCGCCAACAATTTCTTCAAGGTATTTTCTGGGTTCTTCAACGTTACTATCAGCATCCTGTTTGTGATTATGGTCACGATCATGCTGTTGATAGAACCAGACGCTTACCGTCGGCGGTTTCTGAAGCTAGTACCTTCTTTTTATCGGCATCGAGCCGACGAAATTTTAACCGCTTGCGAAGCCGATCTTGTGGGATGGATTGTCGGCGCCCTTATTAACATGGTTGTGATTGGGGTGACTAGTGGTATTGTTCTAACATTTTTGGGTGTAAGGCTTGTTTTGGCGAATGCCCTGCTTGCAGGTTTACTGGAAGCTATTCCTAATCTGGGGCCATTTTTGAGCACGGTGCCACCCGTTGCGATCGCGCTCTTAGATGCACCCCTCAAGGGTGTACTCGTGTTAGTTTCCTACATCATTATTCAAGTTTCAGAACAGTTCCTACTAGTGCCAGTCGTCATGGGGCAGCAGGTTTCTCTCTTGCCCGCTGTAACATTAATTGCCCAGTTTGCCTTTGCCTACTTCTTTGGTTTTCTAGGCTTGTTTTTAGCCATTCCTCTAGTTATCATCGTGCGAATTCTCGTGCGAGAAACCCTTGTGCGTGATGTTCTAGATCAATGGACAGCTAGCTTGGATGAGACCTTACCCGATGCGATACCAACAGATGATATATGCGAGCCATTTGCTGTACAACTAGCACTACCAGAGCCGAAAGCTGCTCCACCAGAGTCTGAGGAATTTGAAGCTGATGATAAAACTCCCTCTCCAGAAATGTGATGTTAGAGTCGCCTGCAACAGGTTGCGTTACAAGCATTTTGACTATTACCGTACATGACCACCGTGCATGACTTTTGAAGCAGAAATCTCCTTGAGGTGAACTCAACCATCGGAGGGGGAATCTTGAACCCAACAATCGGAGGGAAAGTCTAAGGCTGCACAGTCATTCATCAAGGAATTAACACTATGACCAAGAAATTATCTACTCTAGCGGGAATTGCTATAGCTTTGGGGCTTTCTGCTAGCATGTTGCCTACACTGACTATACCTGCTGTTGCCGAGCCAGGTATGATGCAACGATGGGGCAAGCCAGGCGATCGTATGGCGCAAGAACTCAATCTAACCCCCCAGCAACAAGAGCAAATTCGCCAAATTCGAGAGTCAGCAAGGCAACAGATGCAGTCAGTATTGACGGCTGAACAGCGTGCCCAACTAGAAGCCGCCCGTCAGCAAGGACGACGGCCTCC
Organism: Cyanobacteriota bacterium; assembly: GCA_025054735.1. Taxonomy (NCBI): domain Bacteria; kingdom Bacillati; phylum Cyanobacteriota; species Cyanobacteriota bacterium. The sequence goes on from JANWZG010000007.1 coordinate 5,561, forward strand.
GCGCCTTAACCTAACTGAGCAACAACGGCAGCAGATGCAGCAAATTCGTGAATCTACCAAGCAAAAGATTGACGCAGTATTGACTCCAGAACAACGGGCACGGGCAGAGCAGTTACGGCAAGAGCGCCAACAGCGCCGTCAACAGCGTCGCGGAAGTGGTTTCTTAGTGCGTTAGTTTAAACCTCATGCTTTAGTTATACAATTCCTCAAACCATTGCTACAGATGGCTTGTAGTAAGGACTTAAGTCCTTACTACGAACTGACAGGTTATAGGCTAGCTTTTGGGGAAATGGGATTACATCCCTAGTTGCGTACTTTAGTGACGTATACCTGGATAAACCTTAATCAGCAGCATAGGTTGATAAGGCTATGTAATTAGCTTTCTGAGAATTGACCGCAACACTCACTCTAAGGGGGCTTTGCCCCCTCAATGTTTTGGGAAACTGGGATTACCATGCCCAAATAGCAGTCATCCCTATTTTTTTCTCTGCATTATGCTATTTTGCATACATACTTCGACTCCAGTGCCAAGAGCCTGCTGGGTCTTGCAGCAATTTTCATTTCAGATCTTAAATCACGATGAAGCAGACAAAGTTGATTCTCTAATCGCTTTAATAATCACCTCTTCAAGATGAGATAATGAGCAAACTGTCATCGAGAAAAGAGATGTCAACGCAGCACACCTATCCTCTGAAATGTCCGGAAGAACCATGATTGAATGTTTAGAGTCCAAATTTAGCATCTTGGACATTTTTGAATATTTGCTTACATGTTGTTGATAATCACCAGATTTTGCCTCAATCCAGAAGAAAGAACCATTCACACAACATATCAGGTCAAGTTCAAAGTCATCCCCATTAGGTAGAATGATTTGGGGATTTAGCAAATACGAGAAGATAATATCTTGCTCTAGTTCACTAGCTGCAATTTCAACACATCGTTTGACTGCCAACAATACAAAGCGCTCCAGCCACTTGCCAGAAAAGAAGCTATGGGCCTCTGGTATCGTCGCTGCTTTCGCTTTAATGAGGTATTGTGGAGATCTAAAATACCTGTACTCTTCAAGAAAGGCTATGCCATGCAGTCTGGTACAAAACTGACAGACGGTTCCTATGTCCCTTTGTGTATATTCCTTGAGGGACAGAAGAAATGAGTTTCCTTGGTTTACACTCCTCTTGATTTTCCCCAGTAGCTGACGCAAGCTACTATAATTTTCACCAAGAAATTTCGACAGTGAATTGATAACGTGGTCTGCTGGACTTTCTGCAGGTACAGCTCTAACTCTTATGTTGCGGCTAGCCAAAAAGTCCACAATAACTCTAGTGTCACTCTCAGTTTGTTGCTTTTCCTCTGTGGGTTTCTCTTCATTCTGATCCGTATCCAAGTCGAGATCAAGATCAGTGATGGTTTCTCCTAGCTGTGAAGTTGCATCTTCATTATCCTCTAATGAAACCTTATATTGCTGAAGTTCATTAATGCTTTGTTGCAATAACTCCCGTAAGTTTTGCAAACGCTCCAACTCATCCTTAAAGGCTAATAGCGATTTTTGGCTTTCTATTTCTAGCTCCGATCGATCGTGCTCTTGAGCTACTAGCTTTTGTCTACTAACTTGTGATTGAGTAACTAATGCTGACGTAGCAAAACCAGATGCTCCTGCTGCAATCCCAGCTATGCCTGATTGAAATACGGAACCACCAGCGGCAAGCACTACACCACCAACAATCACGCTGCCTGCAAGCAAAGGAATGTGGAACAGCAGTTGACTCATAGAGCTTTCTCTACCTTTTTGCTCAGATGTCAGCGTCAAGATGGCTACTATACCAAATGTAGGAAACCTCTACCACACAACTAGGCAAAGACAACTAGGCAGGTAAGTGGCTAAGTCCGTTAGCTGCTAAGGAATGCGCCCATGTTAGCACTAGGCTCTGCTAGGGTCAATATAAGTCAAGTGCTTGTGTGTGCAAGCATGGTAAGCATTAAAGCTAACATAGACTTAGACTCAACGTAGGTCTTGCTGACCAAGGATATGAAGTTGGATGAGGCGATCTTGTTTGCCAACCACCTGAAACGTTTAAGTCACTCTTGCCTTAGACGTCTCGCGAGCAAGCATAGCTATTCAATCGTTTTGCCATCTGGCATAACTGCGCCAAGCATCTGTGCCTTAGCTAAATTAGTCTGGTTAAGGTTAGCATTTAGGAGAACAGCCTCCTCAAGAATAACTTCACCCATATTAGCCCAGCTTAGATTAGCTCGGTACAAACTAGCTTTCCGCAAATTTGCCCCTCGCAGTGAGGTCCAACTTAAGTTAGCGCCCCGCAATTGGGCACTGGTCAAGTCAGCGTTACTAAGAATAGCGCTGCTAAATCGAGCACGACTGAGATCTGCCTCCTTCAGGATGACACCTTCCATTGCTGCTCCGTTTAGAATGGCTCCCGCTAAGTTAGCAGCATCCATAACAGCGTGGTTAAGAATAGCATTCGTCAAATTTGCGTGCTCCAAAATTGCTCTAGTTAAGATTGCCCCTGTTAAGTTAGCTCGGCTTAGGGTTGCTTCATTCAACTTGGCATGACTCAAGTCTGCGTTACGCAAACTCACCTCACTCATATTGGCTTCGCGCATGTCCACAGCAATTAGGTTGATATTGTCCATATGGACACCACGTAGATTGGCACCCCGTAGGTTAGCTTGACTAAGGTCAGAACCTGTTAGATCGACCCCAATTAAGTTAGCCTCTTGCAAGATAGCCCCCTGGAGGTTTGCTTCACACAGCTTTGCTTCACGCAGGTTGGTGCCTATTAAGTTAGCTCTGCTTAATCGAGCACCATGTAGGTTGGCACCTCGAAAATTAGCTTGGCTGAGATCGGCCTCGCTTAGGTTCACTCCAATTAGATCAGCATTGCGGAAGTCTCTTTCTCCATCTGCATAGCGCCTTAATAACTCTTCGATCCCCATGTCTGTTACTCACTCTGTAGATTGATAGCTGACCTAATTGGTTGGTTGTGCAACCTGTCAGGATGAAGTTGCAGATGTGCCCTGAGAATGAAACTATAACGATCGCACCAGATTATGTCTATGCTAATTGTAACCAACATCACTCAGCCTGAATCTTCACGCTTACGTTACTTGAGTCTAGCTGGCATTTGTTATTAAGTTAAGTATCTTTGTCTCCACGGTAATGATTAGGGGATAATGTTGAGGGTAGGTATGAATAACGGAAGTGACCAGAGTACTGGAGCTGAGTTGACAGGCACTTCTCTGAGTTAGATCACTGTTAGATCACTGGGTTGACGTGGGTGCAAGGTCTAGCTATCTTAATCAACGGCTCTGGGTCGCAGACTGTATTCAGCTACAGGCATTGAGGATGGGAATGTTGAATGGCAGATAATTTTCGGAGTAAAACCATTACTGAAGGTATTCAGCGATCGCCGAACCGCGCTATGCTCAGGGCGGTGGGCTTTCGTGATCAGGACTTTACAAAGCCGATCGTGGGTATAGCCAGTGGGTATAGCACTATCACACCCTGCAACATGGGAATCAACGACCTAGCGCTTCGAGCAGAGGCAGGAGTCTATGCAGCAGGGGCAATGCCACAACTGTTTGGCACTATTACCGTTAGTGATGGCATTTCCATGGGCACAGAAGGCATGAAGTATTCTCTGGTGTCGCGGGAAGTGATTGCTGACTCTATTGAGACTGCTTGTAATGCCCAGAGCATGGATGGCGTGGTAGCCATCGGAGGCTGCGACAAGAACATGCCCGGAGCCATGATAGCGATCGCTCGCATGAATATTCCTGCCATATTTGTCTATGGTGGCACGATTAAGCCTGGACATTACAACGGTAAAGACCTTACTATTGTCAGCGCCTTTGAGGCTGTTGGGCAATACAGTGCTGGAGTGATTGACTATGAGGAATTACTAGCTGTGGAGCGCCATGCTTGTCCAGGAGCTGGCTCCTGTGGTGGTATGTACACAGCAAACACCATGTCCTCTGCCTTTGAGGCTATGGGTATGAGCTTAATGTATTCCTCAACCATGGCAGCGGAGGATGCAGAAAAGGCTGAAAGTGCTGAATTGTCGGGTAAGGTTCTGGTTGAAGCCATTCGCAAGCAGATTTTGCCCAGCCAGATTTTGACCCGTAAGGCGTTCGAGAACGCGATCGCGGTGATTATGGCCGTAGGTGGTTCCACCAATGCTGTGTTGCATCTGTTAGCGATTGCCCATGCCATCAATGTTCCCCTTACACTGGATGACTTTGAAACCATTCGTGGTCGAGTGCCTGTCCTCTGTGATCTCAAGCCATCTGGTCAGTATGTCGCAACTGATTTGCATCGAGTTGGTGGTATTCCCCTAGTTATGAAGATGCTGCTTAATCATGGGTTGCTGCATGGAGATGCTCTGACTGTGACTGGGCAAACGATCGCCGAGCAACTTGCTGACGTACCTGATCATCCGCCTGCTGACCAAGCTGTAGTGCGCCCTTGGGATCAGCCCCTTTACAGCACCGGACACCTAGCTATATTACGTGGCAACTTAGCTACTGAAGGAGCTGTCGCTAAGATTTCTGGCGTAAAGCATCCCAAAATTACTGGCCCTGCACGAGTGTTTGAGTCGGAAGAAGATTGCTTAGAGGCGATCTTGGCGGGCAAAATCCGGGCTGGTGATATTCTCGTAATTCGCTATGAAGGGCCTAAGGGTGGACCTGGGATGCGCGAAATGCTGGCTCCTACTTCAGCCATTATTGGTGCTGGGCTAGGGGATGCTGTAGGGCTAATTACGGATGGTCGCTTTTCTGGGGGCACCTATGGTATGGTTGTAGGGCATGTTGCCCCAGAGGCAGCAGTAGGCGGCACCATTGCCTTAGTACAGGAAGGAGATGAAATTACGATTGATGCCCACGCACGATTGCTTCAGCTTAACGTCCCAGATGAAGAACTGGCTCAGCGCCGTGCAGCTTGGCATCCTCCTCAGCCGCGCTATACAAGAGGTGTGTTGGCCAAGTATGCCCAACTTGTATCTTCCAGTAGCCTAGGAGCAGTAACTGACCTAAACCTACCCTACGTCAATGCTCCTGCCGCAAATTCCCTATAGCTCTTACTCTATTGGGGTGCCTGTAGTTGCTTGATGTGGTACTGAGCATCGTTATAGCAGTTAATACGACCTGCATCTAGGCAGAGAGTTGCTGCTTTGTGAAGGTCGGATAGTGCGCCTTCTCGGTCATCTAGGTCGATCTTGGCAAGGGCACGATCGTAGTACACCAAGGCATGACTAGGTCTTAGCTCAATGGCCTTAGTGTAGTCTAAGATGGCACCTTGGTAATCCCCAAGGTCGTGACGGATGACCCCCCGGTTGTAGTACAAGTCAGCGTCATTTCGGTCTAGGTTAATGGCCGTGTTGAGGTCTTGCAGTGCCAGTTGAATTTTTCCCTGCCGTCGGTAGGACAGCCCTCGGTTTTGATAAGCAAACACATCATCTGGCTGCAAGTTGATGGCCTGAGTACAGTCTGAAATGGCCTTATCCTGCTCACCAATGTTGGAGTAAGACAGGCAGCGGTTAAGATAGGCAGCGCTAAGCTTGCCATCACGGGTAATGGCTTCTGTGTAGTCAGCTATCGCCCCTTGGTCATCTCCTAAGTCGGCTTTAGCGTTACCCCGCTTTACATAAACTGCTACTAGGTTAGCATCTAGTCCAATCGCTTCACTATAGTCACTAATGGCACTCTGGCGATCGCCCAACTCCATCCGCACATCACCCCGCAGATAGTAAGCAGTCGCATTCTTAGGATCAAGCTGAATAGCCTGAGTCAACCTAGAGAGTGCATCTCGTGGCTTTCCTTTCCGGAGATAGTCCTGCCCCTCTTTTATCAGCTTATCGACCGCGATCGCTTGCTCTGATATCCCCTGATTCGAGCTAGAGGATGGCTGACGTCCCTGAGAAGTAGTGCTATTAGTCGAGCTATTAGCACTGCTAAAGGCTGCAGGCAATTGTCTACCTAGCAATGCTAACACAGTACCACCAATCACCATCAGGGCCACTGCTCCCGCCAATAGAGGTAAGCTCAATAGCTTCGGTTCAGGGCTGGATGTAGCCTGGCTATCATCGTCTGACTCATCCACCATCAACTCTAGCTCTGGTTCAGTTGAGGTTAAATCCAGCACATCCTCTGAAGACTTAATGCTCTCTGAAGGAAGCTTGGTCGTCGCCAGAGCTTCCAAGTCATGCAGTACTTCATTTGCCGTCTGATAGCGCCGCATATGGTCAGGGTGTACCATGCGTTCCAGAATTCGCACCAGCGCTGGGCTAGCGTTGACACGGTTTTGCCAGCTTAGCTGCTCATCTAGTGTGCCATTCTGATGTTTTATCCGGCTCAAAACATTAACAGGCAGCCCAGAGAGTGCTTGAATAGCCACCATACCCAGGGCGTAAATGTCGCTGCTGAATTGAGGATGGCCATTCAGTTGTTCGATCGGGATATAAGTCGTTGAGGGGTGCATCATCAGATGCTGATAGGGTTGAGTTTGCGACTCTAGCAACTGACCACTAATTTTTCGGATCATGCCTGAGCCAGTTAACACGAGTTTATTGTCAGAGTGGCGGCGAATCAGTGTCGTCGGTTGAATACACTGGTGAATGACTAAGTGGCTGTGCATAAATGCCAGTGTTTTCAACGCATCGCACATGATTTCAATAACATACGGCTCATCCAACGGTTTATGCGGCTCTAACTCTTCCGACAATGGATGACCATCAATATATTCTTCAACCAGGTAGAAACTATCTTCGCCGTCAAAGTAGTCTAGAACACTAGGAATTTGGTCATGATTGTTAACAGCAGATAGCGACTCTAACGTGGCTCTAAGCATGTCATGGATGTATTTCAACACCTCAGAACCTTTGCTGTAAATCTGTAATCTGCGAACAATGCATTTTCGCGGGTCAGGAAACGAAATGTCCTCGGCCAAGTAGGTTTGCCCGAACATTCCAGCGCTGAAATTGTCGATGATCCGGTAGCGATTGTTCAATATCTCACCAATCATGGCATTGCTCCAGCTTGTTGGGTCAATTATGACACGACTCCCAAAATCCGGCAGGCGAATACTTGTTCGCTAATTGACTAGTAGAGTGTGAACTATCGCCAGTTTTAAGAGAGATTGTTACTCATCACCTGTTAACTCTACACTGCTTACCACCGATTGCTTATCCGCCATCCAACTGGGAATGTAGCGCCCTTCACCTTGGTAACTCCATGCAACACCGTCTGGATCTAGGTCTTGACTCCAAGAGCCAAAGTCGGCCCGATGGCGATGTCGAACAAGCGTGCGAGCATGTACCCCCAGTCGCTTTGCCAGCTTGCGCCCAGAGAGAGGCCGATTACTAGGAATTTCTTCTTCGATCGCCAGTGCCAGATACAATTGCCATACCACAAGAACGCTTAGCCATGCCAATAACACGACTGCCTCTGGGCGTTGCAGCAGCGATTTAGTATCCACAGCAGCTACACCTCGTAAAGCCTCGGCTAGTTCTCGCAAGCTAGACGATCGAGAGCGAGATGTCGATGATGTTGATCTAGCAGTTGATCTAGCATCAGAGTCGGCTGATGTTGTCGCATTAGCCTCCTTAGGGATTGTTGGAACTGAAGAGCCAGTTTCCCATGGATCAGGCAGATTAACACTATCAGGTGCAGTCATGGACATTGGCTCCGATAGGGAATGGGCAGCAGCGGGCAAGTCAGGTTCTGGAGTTGATTCGACAGCAGTTAACGACTCAACTGCCGTCTCCGGGACAGATTCTTCAGCAGCTTGGAGCAATGTTGGCTCAGATAAAGTACCCATCTCCCGGAGTAACGTCACAGGAGTGCTAGACTCCGTTAAGGATGATGCTTCAGTAGACACAGTTGATGGCAACGGTTCATCCGTAGCCTCCTCCCCAGCCGATGATGAGAGATCTGCTGTATCCAGTCGAGTGCTTTTCAAATCCGCCTCTAAGGCTAGCAGATCTGACGTGGAAATTGGAACACAATTTGCATCATGATCATAGCTGGCAGTAGCATTAGGCGGCGTGTCATCTACAGCCACAGGGGTCGCTGGCGTTGATGCCATCAATTCAGCAGCTAGATTTGCTAATGCACCTTCACCTAGGTTCCCCAAGGCAGCATCACCTGTCATCTCATCTGAGTCCGATGCTGTCGCAGGAGACAATGGAGTTGTTAGAGCTGTTGATACAGTAGCTTCTGGTTGAACTAATTCTGCTGCCCTATCAGGCATGGGCAAGCGATCTAGCTCGATCGTTTGCTGCCATAGAGCCTTGCGTTCCCCTATTTTGCGCCCAAAAATCATCAACGTGCTGACGGTCGCAAGATGTAGTTGACTGATCTGTTCCTCAATCATCGCTGCCATCATCTGCTGTTGGGGCACCTTCGCCGCTTCCAGCAAGATATAAAGGCAAGCATCTCGCTGGGTAACCCTAACCGTCAAGCCATCAATAGCAAGACAACGACTCAACAGCATACTAATTGCTCTGAAATCACCTTGCTTTGCCCGCGCTAACACATCTGCTTGAGACATGACCTTTGACTTTAGTCCAACACGAGAGTGACACCAGTTCTTCACACTTAGCCATAGCCTTACATGAGGAATAGGACAACACTGCTGAGCGACATGCTAAGTGATGACTGAGGAATTCTATCTAGCAACACCAGACACGTCTATCTTACCTGGTAAGTAACGCGACTTAGTAAGGAATACAACCTCAGCCGTTGGTAGCGTTAGACATTTGGTTCTGCTCGTTGATGTTCAGCCTTTCACTGCCCCACCTGTTAACCCTTGAACAATACGGCGCTGGAAGATCAGCACTAGCACAACTAGGGGAAAGGTGCTGACGATCGTGGCGGCTGCCAATGGCCCATAGGGAATGTCAAACACTGTAGCCCCCGCCAATTGAGAAGCTGCAACAGGGGTTGTCTTCAGGGTTTCACGAGTAATAAATGTTAACGCAAAAATAAACTCATTCCAAGCAAAGATAAACGCGAGAATTCCAGTAGTGACTAGGGCCGGAACGGTTAGGGGCAGTAAAATCTGAATCAGCAGTTGCCAAGTATTGTAACCATCAATACGGGCTGCATCTTCCAAATCTGGAGGGAGTTGCTGGAAGAAACTGCGCATTACCAAAATCGTCAGCGGCAGGTTAATGGCAGTATAGGGAATGATCAACGCCAGATAGTTATTCCCTAAGCCAATTGCCTTGACAATTTCCAACAATCCTAAAAACAACAGCACATAGGGAAATAATGTGACGATCAAGATACCAGCCAGGATTGCTCCCTGCCCTCGCAGATTAAACCGAGTTAGGGCATAGGCAGCAGGAGTGCCCAAGGTGAGGCAGAGCAGGGTAGATATGAGCGCCACCAGCCCACTATTCACTAAGTAAAGTCCGAAAGGACGGCGGCTGAATAACTCTTGATAGTGGCTGAAGGTGAAGCGATTCGGCAGATAGATAGCAGGCACTGCCTCAATATCAGCATTGACCTTGATAGAAGTAAGCAATTGCCACAACACAGGCAATAGACAGAAGCAGACAATCAGGCAAATCGCTCCCCATAGCAGCAGGTTGGCAGTAAGCCGACGCATTGCAAACTTCATAACGGCTGAATACTAGCTAGATAGCCGTCCATAAAACTATCCGCTCCCACTGGGAGGCAACCTGCCTAAAGTGGGAGCGGTCTAGTGGGTTCACAGTTGGAACCTAACTGTTAGGAGAACTACCGCCTGCTTAAGTCCCTCCGGTAATCAAGCCCGCAAGGACTCAGCCAGCAAGTAGCTAGCCCTAATACTCAGTTGGCTACCTCCAACAAAAAACCCAGGCATTTACTACTTTCTACCATGGGCATCACCTCCTGTATCCCTAAACGGCAGTATCTCTCTCGTGCGTCCACAGTAACACTATGGACAGACCAGGCAGTGGGTTACAGAATGCTTGCAACCTGTGTCTACTATAACACGACCATTATCTGGCATCCAACAAAAATTCTGTTTTGCATCGAGGCATAGTTGAGGTTGCAGGAGGCAACCTAGGTCACCAACCTTTGGCTCAATCTAGACCCTCAAAATTTCACTAGCCGCACGTAGACCAGACAGATAGGCACCATGAGCAGTACCAAAATAGTCTTGCTCAGAGGCTTCACCTGCGAAAAACACTGATTTACCTAAGGGTGCAGCAAGCTCTTGACGCATCTTCGGCACTGTACCAACAGAATTGTAGGAATAGGAACCCCGTGAAAATGGATCCGTAGCCCAGCGAGTCAATTGATAGTCGATCGGTTCAGGTATGCTAGCTCCGTAGATCGTCCTCAGAGTCTGCATAGCGCTGGCAACAATTTGTTGATCTGGCCATGATTCTATTTCTCTTCCCCTGTCAGCAGCATTAAAGCCTAGCAGTACAGATACATTAGCTACCCGCTTGAAACTTAGCCATTCTGTCCATTCACCATGACGCTCTGGAACATATTGCAACCAATCGACACCAGTTGGCCAAAAAGCCCTAGGAAATCGAAGATAACATTTGTTCAAGACTCCCATGCCTAGTTTGGCGATTGCAGTTTGCTTGCTCTGTGGCAACTCAGGAGTAAACCGTACTTGCTTAGCTTGCAAAACCCCAAGTGGCAGCGTAACAACAACATGGTCGGCAATCAATTCAGTTGCTTGGGTCACTACCCGAACAGGCTCCTGACCCCATCGAATCTCCTTCACCACCTGACCTAATTCAATCCGTAACCCCTGTGCCAAAAATTCTGGGATGACTCTAAATCCCTGAGCAAACAGGGCCTCATCTCCATCAAACGCTTTGTCACTGTTATACCAATGGGCAGAGAGCCGCTGGGCACTTCCCGAATACTCATGCTCAAGTTCACTGCTCAGAATAAAGTTTGTAAGTTGGTATGCTTCCGAAGCCCAATTAAACTGGCTAGTCAATGGTTCGATCGCCTGCCGAATGGAAACATCAGTATCCCTACTCTGAAGCTTCCTCAAGGCTGCATACAGTTGTTGCCTTAACCTCTCTAAGCGGATCTCTTCTGCCTGAGAGAGTAGCTGTCCTGAAGCGTTGTAGATTACTGCCCTGTCATAGCTAGTGACAAGCAGCCTAGCCTTGATTTGTTCGGCCAAATCCGTCAGAGGATTGCCTTGGGTTCCATGTATCCACGATGCACCAAAATCTAAGGGCACATCGGGCCACTCAGTACTTGTCCAAACTCGACCGCCAATACGTTGACGAGCTTCGACGACAACGACATCGTGGCCTTGCTTGTGCAATTCCCGTGCTGCCGCAAGACCTGCTAACCCCGCACCAACTATCACAATACGCTTCTGGTTGGCTGCTGCCCAATACTGCTGTTGTGACTCTTTACCACAGGCCCTCTCTACCAAAGCTATCAATGCCAAGCCAACGATCTCTAGAAAGTCTCGCTTACGCACAGGTGAACCTCTCAAGTTGCTACCCTAACCTTGTCATTGTGCATAGGTGCTACTGCACGAAACATTCCAGCAGAATCAGTGACAGCACTCATCGGCTGCGCCACGGAGTACACTAGGGCAACTATCTGTCTCCTTAGCGTATGCTCTTGCCTTGCAGGGAAGCAAGCACGGCATTGCAGCAATTAATTTGCCTAGCCACCTCGCTTTAAAGCTAGTTCAACTTGGTTGAGTTCCTGGGTAAGTCGAGCCTTCAACTTTTGGGGAATGGGACGGTTGGGGTAAGAGCTATAGTGCCCTGCTAGGCCATTTAGGGCAGTGCGCATGGTGGTATAGGATTGCAATTTAAGAAGACTATCATCGCGCCGATACCGAGATGCATAGTCGTTCATTTGTTGACGTACTTTTTGTTGAATAGCAGCCCGATCAGGAGAATCCGCGGTCACGTCGATCGCAGCTCGCATCGCACTAACTACCGCTAAGGTGTCATCCCGGTAGTTGCCAGTCAGTCCACCACTTGAGGCTCCACAGCTCGTCAAGCCCAGAACAGCAACCAAAATCAGAGCTAGCACAGCAGACAAGTAGCGTTTCATAGTTAAGTGTGTGGTTAAAAATTCACAAGAATGTAGTTATCGTAACTGGATTTGGGGACAGGGATCAAATTTTTCGCCCCCAAGGGGATCGATCACTGGTAGTCTGTTGGTAGGTTGTGAAGAAATAGGCGCTAAGCGCTCGTGATCTGTTAGGGCGCTGCATGGCCTGATCTGTTGAGCATTTGCTTTCAGTTATTCCACCACAATCGTTCTTGCTATCCTGTCCACTTGAGCACTGAAGCCGTTGAGAATATAGAGGAAGCCATGGCTGTTGCAACCACCCAATCTTTAGAAGAGTTATGTGTTAATTCGATTCGATTCTTGGCAATCGATGCTGTTGAAAAAGCAAAGTCTGGTCACCCTGGGCTGCCAATGGGAGCTGCACCGATGGCATTTGTCCTATGGGACAAGTTCATGCGTGTGAACCCCAAAAATACCAAGTGGTTTAACCGCGATCGGTTCGTGTTATCGGCTGGTCACGGCTGCATGTTGCAGTACGCCCTAATGTATCTTTCTGGATACGACAGCGTAACCCTTGACGAGATCAAAAATTTCCGTCAGTGGGGGTCGAAAACCCCTGGTCACCCAGAAAATTTTGAAACCGATGGCATTGAGGTCACCACTGGCCCTCTTGGTCAGGGGATCGCCAATGCGGTAGGACTAGCCATGGCAGAGGCACATCTCGCGGCGCGCTTTAATAAGCCAGACCTAACCTTGGTAGATCACTACACCTACGTGATTTTGGGAGACGGCTGCAATATGGAGGGTGTTTCCGGTGAAGCCTGCTCCCTAGCAGGGCACTTAGGCTTAGGCAAGCTGATTGCCCTCTATGACGATAACCATATTTCTATTGATGGCTCCACAGAAATTGCCTTTACAGAAGATGTGTCTAAGCGGTTTGAGGCCTATGGTTGGCATGTACAACACGTAGCAGATGGTAATACTGACTTGGCGGCAATTGAAGCTGCGATCGCGGCAGCCAAAGCGGTGACAGATAAGCCCTCTTTGATTAAAGTGACCACAACAATTGGGTATGGCGCTCCTAACAAGCAAAACACAGGTGGGGTGCATGGCGCTCCCCTGGGAGCAGAGGAAAACAAGCTGACTCGTGAAAACTTGGGCTGGCCCTATGATCCCTTTGTAGTTCCCGAAGAGGCCTTGGCTCATATGCGTAAGGCGATCGAACGCGGTGCCAGCCTAGAGGCGGAATGGCAAGAAACCTGGGCACAGTACAAAACCAAGTATCCACAGGAGGCCGCAGAGTTTGAGCGTTTGCTCAGCGGTAAGCTACCCGATGGCTGGGACAAAGTGCTCCCTACCTACAGCCCAGAAGACAAACCACTTGCTTCTCGCAAGCACTCCGAGATTTGCCTGAATGCTTTAGCTTCCGTTCTGCCCGAATTGTTTGGGGGTTCTGCTGACCTCACTCACTCTAACTTAACGGAATTAAAGGGTGCAGGCGACTTCCAAAAGGGACAGTATCAAAACCGCAATATTCGGTTTGGGGTGCGAGAGCACGCTATGGGAGCTATCTGTAACGGTATTGCTCTCCACGGTTCTGGCTTAATTCCCTACGGTGCGACGTTTCTGGTGTTCACTGACTACATGCGGGCAGCAATTCGGCTGTCTGCCCTGTCGCATTGCGGTGTCATCTGGGTGATGACTCATGACTCTGTTGCTTTGGGTGAAGATGGGCCGACTCACCAGCCTGTGGAAACGATCGCATCCCTACGGGCCATTCCTCAATTGACGGTACTGCGCCCTGCCGATGGCAACGAAACCTCTGGTGCCTACAAGATAGCTGTTGAGAATGCCAAAAAGAATCGTCCTACTCTGTTGGCACTGACCCGTCAGGGATTGCCCAACTTGGCTGGGTCTTCTATTGCCGCTGTGGCCAAGGGAGCCTACGCTATTGTGGATTGTGATGGTACTCCAGACATCATTCTAATTGCCACTGGCTCAGAGGTTGGACTTTGCGTTAAAGCAGCCGAGCAACTAACCGACAGGAAGGTGCGCGTAGTATCCATGCCTAGTTGGGATTTATTCGAGGCTCAGGACGCGGCTTATAGAGAGTCAGTTCTGCCCAAAGCAGTCACCAAGCGCTTAGTGGTTGAGGCTGGCACTAGCTTTGGTTGGCACAAATACATGGGCGATGGCGGCGATATCATTAGCATTGATCGGTTTGGAGCCTCTGCCCCTGGCAACATCTGCCTAGAAAAATTCGGCTTCACCGTTGAAAACGTTGTTGCTAAGGCTAAAGCCCTGCTGAGCTAGTCATTCTTGCTTCCACTGGTAACCGAGCCGACTCTCTGTGGTTGGCTCTAGCCTTGTTGTGCTGATTTGCAGGTCGCAGTAGCCAGAAAAGGTGGGGATAGCATTCAAAGTCCTCCCCAGAGATAGGCTTTAGGGGATCTGTTGACAAGCACGTTTCATCTGCTTTCCAATCATTTACTTTCCAGTACTTTCCAGTCATATGGAATGCCTCGATCCAGATAATGTCTCAATCCAGATCTTGAGTTTCTGCCCGGCTAGGTTTTTATTGGTTAACTCCTGTTCTTGGTGGGCAATGTAAGTATTGCAAAAGTCGTTGATGTAAGTAACGGTTTCCAAGATCTCGTGTCCACCCTGAAACTGCAACTGAGTCTTTAAGGCTTCAAATACACTGCCGATTCTTGTGGTGTCATTGAGAGGGTAGTCTAGACACGATCGCAGTAAGCCAATGAGTGACAAGCCATGATTGAACACCCATGATTGACCACCCATGTCCGTTTCAGATTTTGTGCCCATTTGCGGTACTAGTCTTCTAATTTACAGTTAACGCTGCCCAAATAGGGAAGCCTTCTGATCTCCACGGTCGCAGGCATCTCTGGTTGCAATCGCCGTACCAGGTAGAGATAGTGTCATTTTCCCTCAACCCCCAGTTCCCTTCTTCTCCTCTTTTGGTAAAAGGGGAGGCAACTAGTTTCGGTTGCCTCAGCCAAACTACGCTAGTCTCCCCAGGCAGAAGAGGTTATTCCTCTGAACCAAATACTTCATCCTCAATGCCAACCCACCATTCGCCCAAGTTCATCAAATCTTGGTGAATTTCAGCCAACTCCTGCTCATACTCTTCTGGAGTTAGCATTTCCTTTTTCTCTTGCAACTTTTTTAGGCGTAATAGACCTAGCAACCAAGGCTTAGAAATGCCGTCGATTGACTCAATGTAGCGAGCTAGGGTTTGACTATCGATGTGGTTGTCCA
>JANWZG010000008.1 GCA_025054735.1 Cyanobacteriota bacterium
ATAGCTCCTCTTGATGTTGCAATTGCCGCGTGAACAATGATGCTATCCACCTAGGTTGAGCAACTAAACCACAGCAAGCAGCATAGTCTGGCCAAACGACAGTTGGTGACGAAGAGGGCGATTCTGGTGTGACTATGGCCTTACGCAGGGCAACTAGCAGTTGATAAACCGTTTCGCCTGTTAAAGAGTTAACGAGCAGTAGTGGATGTTTGCGCTCACTAACTGGCTCCTCTAAGAGAGAAGCGTCCTTTGACCCGGCATTAACTCTGAGCAAAGAGTCTGATGTAGCTTGGACATCTGTGGTAGGTTGACTCGATCGAGGACGGTGGGCCAACACAACGCTACACCACTGGTCGGATACCACAATTAAAAAGTATTCACGACGGAACGCATCTGGGTTAGTGGGCAGCAAGATGGGGCGGTTTCTAGTACTGGCATCTGGCACATCTGCTGATTCCAAAGTCACAGGTTCCAAAGTCACAGGCAACTTAGTGTCGCTATCCTCTGCTGGCATTTCTAGCACTGACTCAGTTGCTGGGATGGAAACGAGATCTAGAAAAGCAATGTCAGACAAGTTGCTAGAGTCAGCTTGAGGTGATGTCAGACAATAAACTCTACCAGAGGTCGCATTGCAGTAGCGCCAAATATCATCTTGCCATGCTGCGGTAGCGGGTAACTTAACCCACAAGGTAGCTGAGATTTGGTGATCAATTAATAGGTCGATCGTAGTCTCCACCATGGCCTTAAATATGGCTGGACTGACCCCTACCGGCTCCAGTAATGGTTCGGCAGTGGTAACTAGCTCGTACAATGACACTGCTTGGCGATGGGGTGGATTCATAACGGTTAGATGATGAAGGACAGATTATTTCGCAGTCCATGATTTGCTGACTATTCGCAGGTTGCAATTACACAGGGAACTACTCAGCGGTGCTACACAGGGAACTACTCAGCGGTGCTATCGAGTAACTCGCTCATGCAAAGCTAATCGTGCTTGTTCACGATCGTCAAAGTGCACCTTCTCAGTGCCTAAGATTTGGTAATCTTCGTGTCCCTTACCAGCAATCAGCACACCATCTCCAGACTTTGCCTCTAAGATAGCTGTGCGAATGGCAACAGCACGATCAGGGATCACTAGTGGAGTGATGGACGCTGGAATGCCTTCTAGGATATCAGTCAAGATTTTTTCTGGGTCTTCCGTTCGAGGATTATCAGACGTAACCACAACCAAATCGGCTAGGTTAGCGGCGATGCTTCCCATCTGGGGACGCTTTGTGCGATCGCGATCGCCACCACAGCCAAACACACAGATCATGCGACCAGAAATAAATGGTCGAGCTGCCCGTAGCAAGTTCTCTAAACTGTCCGGTGTATGAGCATAGTCCACAATCACACTGATATCTTGGTCAGGGCTGATAATCACCCGTTCCATGCGCCCTGGCACCCCTGAAAACTGGGGTAGCGCTGTAATCATGCCAGTCAAATCGAGCCCTAATGCTAATCCTGCCCCTACAGCAGCTAGCAAGTTTGCAAGGTTAAATTGCCCGACTAGTGGGGACTTAAAGGCCGTACTACCGTAAGGGGTATGCATCGTGCCGCTAACCCCATCAGCTTCATAGGTTAAGCCAGTAGTATATAGCGTAGCTGTGCTGTCTGCAATGCTATAAGA
Source organism: Cyanobacteriota bacterium (assembly GCA_025054735.1). Lineage (NCBI taxonomy): Bacteria > Bacillati > Cyanobacteriota > Cyanobacteriota bacterium. Next base: position 1,670 of record JANWZG010000008.1, read on the forward strand.
CCACGCCCGATCGCTACCAAGTTGGTGAATCAAGCGCCGTCCATAGGGATCATCCTGGTTGATAACAGCTCGCCCTTGCAGGTAGCTATCACTAAACAACAGTGCCTTAGCCGCAAAATAGTCCTCCATGTCTCGGTGGTAATCCAGATGATCTTGAGTTAAGTTTGTAAATACCGACACCTTAAACGAACAACCCAAGACACGCTGTTGAGCCAAGGCATGGGAGCTAACTTCCATCACGCCATAGTTACAGTTGGCAGCTACTGCCGCAGCTAGCTGTCGTTGCAAGTCAACTGCAAAGGGAGTTGTATAGGTAGCTGTAGATTGGTAGCCAGCCCAGCGGGTGTATAACGTTCCTAGCAGAGCTGTTGATTTGTGAGCTTGGTTGAGAAAAAATTCAATCAGGTGGGTGGTTGTGGTTTTGCCGTTAGTGCCTGTTACTCCAACTAGAGACAATGCCTGTGCTGGATAGTTATAGAACGCTGCTGCTAATAAAGCACAAGCTTGAGGGACATTTTCGACGCGAATAATACAGGCTTCGGTGTCCGAGGGGGAAATGATGGTATGTCTGGAAACAACGGCAGCGATCGCCCCCTGAGCAATCGCACTTTGCCAAAACTCCCCCCCATCAACTCGTGTTCCTGGCATCCCGACAAAGAGATTCCCTGGCTGACATGCCTGAGAATTAGTCGCTACCCCAGTGACTTCCAACTCCAAGGCTGGATGCGTTGGCAGGACGACATCTGGAATTGCTGCTAATAATTCTGCCAGTTTCATAATCGACTTCCTTCACGCAAAATGTACTATCTAGTTACAGCTTAGATAGGGTGCTATTGGGCATACTTCTGTAGCAACTGTGCTATTTGTGCTACGGATGCCCTAGGAGATACACGGGGTAGTGTGACCTCAGTATAGCTGTTACCATCAGGAGTTGGCTGCACTCGACAGAGCACAGGTATTTCGTATTCATAGGCCATTCGCCAATCATCACGGGTCGAAATATCGCGAACATCAAGTTCGATCGATACTGTTGTAATTTGACTCAGCTTTTCCTGCAAGCCCTCGCACAAGTGGCACCCTGGCTTACTGTAAAGAATCAATTGCATGAAAGATACTTGATTGGTACTTAGAAGTTTTGCTACAAGAAACTAATGACTATCCGCAGCCACTACATGAACTATCCGCAGCCACTACATGATGAGATTGTCAAGGGAACGTCTTCTGACCAGCCTCACCTAATAGTAACCCAGATAGTAACCCAGCGAGTCCTAGCTGATGCATAGCAACTCTAAACTTGTCAATAGGTTACTCAGTGGCATCCTGATCCGGTTGTGAACCCGCGAGTTTGGAAAGAAGAAAAATACCTCCACAAGTGATCGTATGACCGTCACTAGCAACAGTTGTCGAGGCTTTGCTAGAGAACTGGCTAGGTGTTCATGGGTTTAGGGCGAGAACATCAAGCTCTAGGCCACGTCCCTGATGACTGGACGTAGTACATCACCCTGTCAGGGGGTTAGAACCTTCTATCGCTGAGGGGTTAAAGCCTTCCATAGCATCGGGAAAAACTGTGGTGAACTGAAAACACAGCAGCATTGGTGCACCATCTCTGCTGTCTAGATGATTTGATAACGCGAAACCTATGGATCCGGAGATTAAACTACTACTAGTTGTCCTCAAGCATTGGCAACAGGCTTGTAAAAAGCTAGATCGGGCAATACCTAGCGCGACTGCTGCTGAGGCTCAATTAGCTACGATCGCTGAGCAAATAAAGTTCTTGCTGCAACAGGAGGAGGTAGTAAGTACGATCGATGAATTGATTGCTCGTACCCAACCCCATGTTGCTGCTAATCCAGAAGCTGTGCGCAGCGAACTAGCCACCAACCGAGAGGCAATTATCACCGCTGAAGTGCAGGCAGCAGAACCACTACAGTTGAGCCGTGAAGACGTTCTACGCTCGGTGTTGTTGTACCTGCACAACCAGCCCAATGACAAATATCTCATGAGTAGCCAAGAGCTACTGACATGGTTTCTGAAGTTACATGTAGAAATCATCCAGCAGTATGTAGCAGCCCGCTCTCTCCCGCGTAAACAAAAAAAGCGCCGCAAACGAAACATTGCTGCTGCCGTTAGTCTGACAGCCGTTGGTGTTGGTTTAATTCTCAGTAACACCCCCTACGAAACAATCCCTGCGGCCTACTCCTACATCCTAGGGGGAAATGCGTTGATACAAGCACTCCGTGATTTGATCGGCGAAGCAGATTCATCAACAATCTAAACAACAGTAGAATCCAGTACCAATTGCTTGGATTGCTGCTGCGGATAGCTTGTAGTAAGGACTTCAGTCCTTACTTGGAATGATGGCTATGTAACGAGTTTTTGGAAAATTGGTATGAATCTGCACTACAAACCGATAGCTAGTTCGGGAATTCAACGCTATAGGAATTCTGGTCTTGCTTGCTGAGTTTGGTGCAAGATAGTAGCGATGGTTGTCCACTCATGCTTCTCTAAGGCATCGATTAGACGATCGCACTGCGCACGATAGGCATATAGCGACCGCAGCAATGCTGGCTGATTGTACATGGCCATCATCAATCCTAGTTCTGGATTGCCACCCCCTACCCGACTAGTATCCCGAAATCCAGAGCTAGCAAAGGACTTAGCAAGGTCTAGGATATATGGATCCGACTCGCCTAAACAGGCAGCAATTAGGCTAGCACTGGCAAACACAGGGAGATGGGAAATCCAGGCTACAGCGCGATCGTGCTCTTCTGGAGAACATTGATAGAGCTTGGCTCCCAGCAGATTGACGATCGCCGATACCCAAGCGACTGCCCTAGCAGGAGTCGTTGCATTTGGAGTCAACACATAAGGGCGATTCACAAATAGTCCCAATTGTGCAGCATCAATTCCACTATCAGCTGTACCCGCCATAGGATGCCCACCAACAAAGTTTTGCCAAAGAGGAGACACAGCCGCTACTACGGGTTGCTTCACTGAACCAACGTCAGTGATTATTGCATCGGCTGATAGATACTGAACCAACTGCTCTACAATAGACGCAATTACTGCTAACGGGGTGCAGATAAACACAATATCGGCTGAGGAGAGCAAGCTCAATTCTGTGCTGGCTTCATCTGTTGCGCCTAGGGCAGTTGCTGTTCGGCAAACTTCTTCTCGACGACTTACGCCCAGTACACGATGGCTACTACTGCTACATTCGGCTAAACTTGCTAAATATTTGCAGCCGTTGCTATCGCTAAAGGTGCTTCGTAGAGAGAGTCCCAACGAACCGCCAATCAGCCCTAGTCCAACAATACCTATATCCATTACATCTATCCATTGCGATATTGGTAGTCAACGATTATAGTCAGCTCACCAGCTTTCACTATATCTGTCTTTATGACAGCATTGAGATCCATTCCCATAGCTCAACAGCATCTACACCTCCGACTTGCAGGGATGGTAATTATCGAGAGCAGTCAGCACCTAGTAGCTAAATCGGTTCCCTATCAGCTCTGGTAATTTCGCGATCGTCCACTGCAATCCTCATAGACTTGCTTTTTTCAGGGTTAGTGTACGTAAAATTTTCACTATGGGGTTGGGTGACCTATCACCAGCATGATGCTCAGATCACTACCTAACCGACGATCAGGGATTGTTGAATGAACACCGTTGACGAACTTTTGAAACGATACGCTGCGGGAATTAGGGATTTTTCCAAGATCAACCTAGCAGAAGCCAACCTCAGCGGGATCAACCTCGTTAAGGCAAATTTAAGCGAAGCTAATCTCAGTGTTGCTAACCTAAGCGGTGCTAACTTGAGCGAAGCCAATCTCACGCAGGCACGCTTCAACGTTGCTAGGCTAAGTGGTGCCAATTTATCAAGATCAAACCTATCAGGTGCCATTCTGAACGTTGCTAACTTGAGCCGTGCAGATTTGAAGGAAGCTGTGTTATCTCACGCTGCCCTAATTCGTGCCGAACTAATGCTAGCAGAACTCAGCGGCGTAGACCTGCGCCAAGCAGACCTGACAGAGGCAAACATGCGTGAAGCCAAACTGCGTCAAGCTAACCTCAGCGGGGCAACTATTAGTAATGCAGATTTGCGCATGGCTTGTTTTACAGCGGCTAACCTCAGCCAAGTCAATCTACATGGGAGTGACTTAAGCGAAGCAGACTTACGGGGTGCAGATTTGAGCGATGCTGATCTAAAACAGGTAAACCTACGCAAAGCCGATTTGCGCGGGGCTGATTTAAGTCGAGCAAATTTACGATGGGCAGATCTCAGTGAAGCTCAGCTAGAACATGCCAACTTGAACGGAGCAAAACTGAGTGGCGCTGATATGAAGCGAGCTAACCTAACTGATGCTAATCTCCTGAATGCTAGTTTGGTATACGCCGACTTGTTTCAGGCACGGTTGGTTGGGGTTGATTGGATGGGAGCTGATTTAACTGGAGCAACGCTCACAGGGGCACGATTGTATGGAGTTTCTCGATTTGGCATTAAAACCGATGGCATCATTTGCGAGTGGGTTGACTTAAGCAAAGATGGAGACTTGTCTCAACAATATCGCCTCTATGAGGACGAGCAACGCAAATTCTTCAAAGAAACGCCCCCTACGGTTTGGCTGGTTATTGATGCTCCCCTAGACCATGCGACCCACTACAGTTTGGCGCAGGTCTACTATCAGCTTGCTGAACATTACCCTGACGGGCTGCAGCAACCACCCAGCATTCAAGTAGCGCGACGTACAACAACACTGACGTTTCATGTGGACAATGACCATCAGTTGTTGACAACAGCTTACATGGCCATCTTTCCATTCCAAGATGCAGAGACTGCTCAAAAAAGTCTCATGAGCTTTGTGAAAGGGTTACAAGTCAGGGGGCACAGTGATCTGACTAGCAAGGAAAGGAACCGACTGAAACAAATTGGGCAAGTCCTATCACAACTGATGAAGCGATCGTGTGAAGTGCGGCTGTCCACTACAGACATACCTTTTTTTCAGGCTCCAACTGCCATGACACTTGCTAACTCAAGTGACCAAACTCTTGAAATCTATCGGCATCATGCGTTTGGTAAGCGATTTACTAGCACTCCTGATTTGAATCCCAATCTCAAACCATCTACGGCTTCTAAGCTTTCTCCCCATGCCATAGCAGACTTCTTTCGTGGGTTCTACTATTTAGATCGCTAGTTAGATTGCTAGTTAGATCGCTAGTTAGATTGCTAGCGTTTTAGGTTGCTAACGTTTAGATCGCTAATGCAGTAGCGTAACAATGCCTACAACGCTGTTGAGCTACTGGGTTCTAACAATCTCGTACAATTGGGTTAAACTGGAGATAACAAATTTTACAAAACATTACGATTATTTATGAAATGTATCATTAATCGTCGAGCTGAGTTTTCGGCTAGTCACCGTTATTGGTTACCAGAGCTTAGTGATGACGAGAACTTTCTTAGGTTTGGGCGTTGTGCTAATGCTCCCGGCCATGGTCACAACTATGAGCTGTATGTGTCCATGATTGGTGATCTAGATGAGTATGGCATGGTGCTCAATTTGTCTGATGTTAAGCACATCATTCAACGAGAGGTAACTAACCCTCTCAATTTCTCGTACTTAAATGATGTGTGGGATGAGTTTCAGCAGACCTTGCCGACAACGGAGTATATTGCTCGCGTGATTTGGCAGCGCTTGGCTCCTTATTTACCGCTAGTCCGGATTCAACTATTTGAACATCCTCGTCTTTGGGCTGATTACTACGGAGAATCTATGAAGGCTTATTTAACGATTAGCACTCACTTTAGTGCTGCCCATCGCTTGGCTCGTCCTGATCTCAGTTACGAGACTAACTGTGAGATTTATGGTAAGTGTGCGCGGCCCAATGGTCATGGCCACAACTATCACTTGGAGGTGACGATCGCTGGTGACATTGATCCCCGTACTGGTATGATCGCTGACTTAGTGGCATTGCAACAGGCTGTGAAGGACTACGTGGTGGAGCCGTTTGACCATACCTTCTTGAACAAAGACATTCCCTATTTTGCCAATGTAGTGCCCACCGCAGAAAATATTGCAGTTTACATCCGGGATCTTCTCCAGGAGCCAATCCAGAAAATTGGTGCCAAATTGCACAAGGTTAAGCTGATAGAGAGTCCCAATAATTCCTGTGAAGTCTATGGTATAGAGAGCCATGATCCCAGTCTACTGGCAGTGGCTTCATCAAAAACACTTAGCCTAGTTTAATGAACAACTCGATGTAATGTTTTCAACTAACTGAGGTGATGTGTGATGAATAAGGTGAAGAAGACTGATGCTGAGTGGCGGGCACAACTGACTCCAGAACAGTATTATGTGACTCGCAAGCATGGAACTGAGCGAGCATTCACGGGTGAATATTGGAATAACAAAGCTCCAGGTGTGTACAAGTGCGTCTGTTGCGGAGCTGAGCTGTTTACCTCAGACACTAAGTACGACTCTGGAACAGGTTGGCCTAGTTTTTGGCAACCGAGTAAGCCAGAAAACATAGCAACTAGAGATGATTTCAGCTTGTTTATGCGTCGAACTGAGGTGCTTTGTGCTGTCTGTGATGCTCATTTAGGGCATGTTTTCAATGATGGCCCCTTGCCCACAGGTCAACGGTATTGCATGAACTCGGCTGCGTTGACATTTGTTCCGGCTGAGCAAGCAACTGGATGATTATCTTTGGCTGAGAACAATTCGATTAGCAACGATCGCTGGTAGTATGCATCTATGTAGTATGCATTTATTCAGTAAAATCATAGGTATCTTTGACGTTCCATAATCTAGACGATTATGGGCTTGCAAGTTGTCTGTTGTACGCTCTGATTGTTTCTCCCCTGTTATTACGCCTATGTCTCCTGTAGTTACAGAACGTTCTAGCAAGGTTACGCCAAAGCTCTATCCAAATTACAAAGTGATTGTGCTGAACGATGATTTCAATACATTTCAGCACGTGGCTGATTGTCTGATGAAATATATCCCCAACATGACTAGCGATCGAGCTTGGGAGTTGACTAATCAAGTCCACTATGAAGGGCAAGCGATTGTGTGGGTAGGTCCCTTTGAACAGGCTGAACTGTATCACATGCAGTTGGGTCGAGCTGGTCTGACAATGGCTCCCCTAGAGAAGGATTAGATCTGGCATAACTAAGACAGACGTATCCCAGGGGTGTAGATGCCCAAAACTATTGACTCGCGCTAGTATAGCTCTAACATGTCACTAGGCCCTTTGGTATGTCAGGTTTGCCTAGGGTGACTCTCTGAGTGCTCAGGGGCTTGGCTGCTTAACTAATGGCTACTACATTCTGATTCCATGCCTTTGCCCACCAGTGCTGAATTTTTAGAGTTGTGTCGATCGCAAATTGCCCTGCTTACCCAGGGACTGGGAGCCTCTCTGAGCGCAGTTTATTTAGCAGAACAAGTAGCGGGGAGCTTAGAGCCTCAGCTAACGCCTGTGCTTGTCTATCCAGATAGTGCTGACGCTTGGCGACCCATTGGCCGCTCTCAGTCACTGCTGGTAGGCTCTTCAGACCATGAGGCGACGATCGATTTTACACCGGAGGCATTCCCTCTCACAGATACACCAACAGCAGATGGTGTTCAACCGATAGTGCTACCAGACTTAGACAGTGTTAGCAGTTTGGTTCACGTTTCGATGCTAACGGCGAATGCAACAGTCCAACCGGTAGTTATTCCCTTGGTATATGGCACTGAAATGGTGGGCTTGTTGGTTACTGGTCGCAACGATCGCCCCTGGACAGATCATGAGCATTTGCAGCTAGAGCACATTGCACGAGTGTTAGCTATCGCCTGTCTGCTTGACCGGCGCTCTCACCTGCTGGGCAGCATCCTACAAGATCAGCAGCAATTCAAAGCACAGCAAACAGATTTATTACATAACCTACTGCATCAGTTTCGCAATCCCCTCACGGCACTGAAAACCTTTGGTAAGCTGCTTCTACGGCGATTAGCCCCCGCAGACTCCAATCGAGATCTTGCTAGTAGCATCATCCAAGAAAGCGATCGGCTTCGAGACTTGTTAAGTCAGTTTGAACAAGTTATCGACCTTGATCGTCAACAGGATGTCGCACCGGCGCTAGCGGCCTACACCGACGATCTTCCTAATGGATCCGCACAGCAAACCAAGTTGCCTGCCTTACCATTGCCGTTTGAAACAGCAACCAACGGGCTAGCAATCAGCCCCTGTGCCATCAATGACTTGTTATTGCCACTTTTGCAGTCAGCGGCTGCGATGGCTAGCGATCGTGGCCTCAGCCTACAGGTCAGCTTGGGAAACGACTTGCCTCCTCTGGCAGCTAATGCTACTGCTTTAAGGGAAGTCCTTAGTAACATTTTGGACAACGCCCTCAAATACACACCATCCGGTGGAGAGATACTGGTGCAGACATTTCTGGACGAGGCTAGCAGCCGCGTTGGAATTGCCATGAGTGATACAGGCCCCGGCATCCCTCCCCAAGATCTCAGTCATCTGTTTGAGCGTCATTACCGAGGAGTGCAAGCCATGACAGATATCCCTGGTACTGGACTAGGGTTAGCGATCGCTAAAGATCTAGTCCACCAGATGCATGGTGATATCCAAGCTTCTAGCCCTGCGTTGGTGAACCCCGCGGTTAGCCGAGAGCACCAGCGAGACCCTGGTGCTCATCAAGGCGTGACGTTTATAGTCTGGATGCCAACTTGGTCTAAGCTGTAGTCTGGGTAACCCTAAAGATTACTCAGATAGACTCCCAGCGGCATTATCGGATTGCCTGCTCTGTTAGGCGCGTCAACACAGTGTTGGCGCGATCGACGAAGCTCTTCATCCCATCAGCATCAAAGCCTTTTTGGCTCATCAGTGCTAGGTCATAAACATGCTCACAAATTAACTGGGCAAGTTCGCCAGAGCTAGATTGTCCAGTACCCTGAATGATGCTGCCTTGGTTTAGGTTAGCTAGGTTCTGAATTAGTGGATGGTTAATATTAATCATCAAGGTGTGCTCTTCTGGAAACTCAACGGTTGACTGCTGAGTGAACAGAGCATTTAGTTCTCGCCGCCGCCGTTCCTCTTCGGGTAGCAACACGATCGCGGGTGGCGCTGCTTGCGGGTTATCAGACTTGAGCGATTCAGTCCGAATAGTTAACTTCGGGCGGTTGAGTGCTTTCTGAAATAGGTTTTTCACCATCTCGCTTCGGGTTTGGTTGGTCTTAGGATCCACAATTTCTGCGGGTTTTTCCTTATCCACCAGTTGCTCATCCAGGTCAGCATCCACGCGGGAAAACTTGACATTTGGGAACTCCATACCCAGGAACAAAATGAACTGCACATCGATGAAGGAGTCCATAAATAGCACTTCTAAGCCTTGGCTCTTGTGCAATTCCACATAGGTAGCTTGGTTTACTTCATCGGTACAGTAGAACACCCGATTCTCATGGCGATGTTTGTTACGTTCTAGGTATTCCTTCAGGGTAGTGTAGCAGTAGCCTTTGTCGTCTGTGACTGTAGCTGCATCCGTGGCTTGCCAGACATCATCAGCTTCTGACTGCACCTCTACTTGAGGCTTGTCAGTTCCCAACTTAGCTGTTGTCCGATAGATGAGAATATCTTCCACCTGCTTTCTGAACTTGTCATCGTTCATGAAGCCATACTTGACAAAGACTCCTAGGTCTTTCCAAGAGTTGATGTAGTGGGCACGATCGTCCCGATAAAGCTCTTTGAGACGATCGCCCACTTTCTTAGCAATGTGATCCCCAATGCGACGTACTGTGCGATCGGCCTGCAAGAAACTTCGAGACACATTCAGGGGAATATCTGTGCTATCAATCACGCCCTGCATGGGCAACAGAAAACGGGGAATGATCTCTTCGCAATTGTCGCTAACGTATACCTGGTTACAGAACAGTTTTACCTGCCCCTTGGGCACTTCTACATCCAAGCGCAGTTTGGGAAAATAGAGGATGCCGTTGACTACAAAGGGATAATCAGTATTTAGGTGCACCCACAGTAACGGATCCTCTTTGCCAGGATAGAGGTAGCGGTAGAACTCTAAATAGTCATCCTTAGTCAAACTGTTAGGTGCTTGCTTCCACGGTGCAATCTGGCGGTTGACCTTCTCTGGGGCTTTGATAGCTGGTGTTGCTTCGCCTTCTTTAGGAGCTTCCTTGACCGCTAACTTGATGGGTACTGGCAAAAAGTCGCAGTATTTGGTGATTAATTGCCGGACTCGATAGGGTTGCAGGTATTCTTGCTCTTCATCCATCAGGGTGAGAATCACAGAGGTGCCGATCGTGCTGCGCTCTGAGTCCTCTAGTCGAAATTCTGTAGAGCCATCACAACTCCAATGAACTGCCTTAGCACCTGGCTGGTATGACAATGTGTCGATTTCTACGGTCTTGGCCACCATGAAGGAGGAATAGAAGCCTAGGCCAAAGTGACCAATGATTGGCTGCTCGTCACTAGCTTTGTACTTTTGAATGAACTCTTCAGCACTAGAAAACGCAACTTGGTTGATGTATTTTTTCACTTCATCAGCCGTCATGCCAATACCGTTGTCACTGACGGTTAACGTTTTAGCCTCTTGGTCAATGGTGATAACAATTTCTGGTTCCGGTAATTCTCCAGTGAACTCGCCCGCATTGGCGACCATTTTCAGCTTTTGAATGGCATCCACTGCATTGGAAACTAACTCGCGCAGAAAGATTTCGTGCTCAGAATAGAGCCACTTCTTGATAATCGGAAAAATATTTTCAGTGTGGATCGAGATGTTGCCTTGTTCTAGAAGAGTTGCCATAGGTCGATCGTGTTTACTCTACTTCATCGCTGCATCTAATCTTGGCGAATTGCAGGGTTTCCTTCGAGAGAGTAACTGGTGAGATCGCCCCCCGTTCGTCATGTGGATTTCCGTACTTCGCTACCCAGCATCTCGCTTACTTAAAAGTATCTTCTATACTGACGTTTTCACAAAGCTGAAGTTTTCATAAAATATTGATTTGCAAAAAGTTGGCTGAAAACGCTAGATTTTTCTTTGCAAACCTTCTAACGTTAAGCTAGAACAATACGTTTTCAAGCGGTCACAGGTTCTCTGGATGCCATGGGGAAATTCGGGGAGCCTTTTGTGTCCCTAGATACAATTCCCAAATAATTTTTGATTGACATTGCATCCCGTATACACCATGACTATGAACTGGAATAAACCAATAACGCAGGGGTTAGATGCTGGATACCCAGGGCAGCGCTGGCTAGTGGAGGAGCGTGATGCCTGTGGAGTAGGTTTTCTGGCAGACCAGCAGGGGCGAGCTAGTCACGATTTGGTTGCTAAAGCTCTGGTGGCCTTGGGTTGTCTGGAACATCGCGGCGGGTGCAGTGCCGATCGAGATTCTGGGGACGGTGCTGGGATCATGACTGCTATTCCGTGGGAGCTATTCAACGAGTGGGGACAAGCTCAGAACTTACCTACCTTAGAGGCTGATCGTGCTGCAATTGCCATGATCTTTCTGCCGCAACAAGCTGACCAAGCTGCTGCTGCTCGCCAACGGATTGAACAGGTGGTTGTGGATGAAGGGTTGAGAGTGGTGACCTGGCGTGTTGTGCCCATAGCTCCCCAGGTGTTAGGAGTCCAGGCGCGGGAAAACCTACCCCAAATTGAGCAACTGATAGTGCAGTCACCTACCTTCCGTGGGGATGACTTGGAACGCCATCTGTACCTTGTTCGCAAACGGATTGAACGGGAATCTCTAGGCGATGAGTTGTATATCTGTTCCTTTTCTGGTCGGACGATCGTCTACAAAGGTATGGTGCGCTCTGAGGTGCTTGGGCAGTTTTACCTAGACCTCCAGCAACCTAGCTACCGAAGTGCATTTGCTGTCTATCACCGCCGCTTTAGCACTAACACGATGCCCAAGTGGCCGCTGGCCCAGCCTATGCGCATGTTAGGTCACAATGGCGAAATCAATACGTTGCTGGGGAACATCAACTGGATGCGGGCAAGGGAAAGTGACCTATCGCACCCATGCTGGGAAGGCCGAATGGATGACCTAAAGCCTACGGTCAATCCGGATAACAGTGACTCTGCTAATTTAGACAACGTGATGGAATTACTGGTGCGATCGGATCGCAGTCCCCTAGAAGCGGTGATGATCATGGTGCCAGAAGCCTATCGCAACCAACCTGATTTAGTAGATCATCCTGAAGTTATTGACTTCTACGACTATTACAGTGGCATTCAGGAAGCCTGGGATGGCCCTGCATTGCTAGCCTTTAGCGATGGCAAGATTGTGGGGGCTACCCTTGATCGTAATGGTCTGCGTCCAGCGCGCTACGCCATTCTCCAGGGTGGACTGGTAGTAGTGGCTTCTGAGGCTGGAGTGATTGATCTGCCAGAAACTGAGATCTTAGAAAAGGGTCGGTTAGGCCCTGGGCAGATGATTGCCGTAGATTTGGTCAGTCATGAAATCTTGAAGAACTGGGACATCAAGCAACGAGTCGCTAGTCGTTGTCCCTATGGGCAGTGGTTGAGAGAGCAGCGCTATTGTCTAGAGCCACAAGCCTTTACTGAAGCACCCCTGATGGACGCAGAAGCACTGTTACGTTACCAGACCGCCTTCGGCTACACGGCTGAGGACGTGGAAATGATCATTCAGGAGATGGCTGCCCAGGGTAAAGAGCCGACTTTCTGCATGGGTGATGATACTCCCCTTGCTGTACTGTCAGATAAGCCCCACCTACTCTATGACTACTTTAAGCAGCGGTTTGCCCAAGTCACGAATCCCCCCATTGATCCCCTGCGGGAAAGCTTGGTCATGAGCCTGTCTGTGTTTTTAGGAAATCGTGGTAACTTGCTGACGGCGATGCCGACAGATGCCCGGTTGCTGAAGCTTGAGTCTCCTGTGTTAAATGAGGCAGAATTGTGCCGGATCCAAACCTCTAATTTCAAGACTACGGCTCTGTCTACTCTGTTTGATATTGCTACTGGCCCAGATGGTCTGCAACAAGCGGTTCACAACCTTTGTCAACAGGCACTGGCTGCTGTACAGGCGGGAGCGGAGATTTTAATCCTCAGCGATCGGGTCTCCCAGACCAAAACGCTTAGCCCCAATGCTGCCCTATCTCCCCTCTCGCCTGACTTAAGCTACATTCCTCCCCTGCTGGCCGTGGGTGCTGTGCACCACTTTTTGATTAAGCATGGCTCCCGAATGCGGGCCTCCTTGGTGGTAGATACTGCCCAATGTTGGAGTACGCATCACTTTGCTTGTCTGATTGGCTATGGTGCTAGTGCTGTGTGTCCCTATCTAGCGCTGGAAACCGTCTGTCAATGGTGGTCAGACCCTCGCACTCAAAAGCTGATGGAAAATGGCAAAACTCCTAGCATTAGCTTGACCAAAGCCCAGGAAAATTACCGGAAGGCGATCGAAGCTGGTTTACTGAAGATCCTCTCTAAGATGGGTATTTCGCTGTTGACTAGCTACCACGGGGCGCAGATTTTTGAGGCAATTGGTATCGGCTCTGATTTGTTAGAGCTTGGCTTCCGGGGCACAGCCTCTCGCATCGGTGGCTTGACTGTGAAAGACCTTGCACAGGAGGTTATCTCCTTCCATAGCCGTGCTTTTCCAGAACTGACGGTCAAAAAGCTGCAAAACTATGGATTCGTGCAGTTTCTGCCTAGTGGGGAATACCACATGAATAACCCCAGCATGGCCAAGGCACTCCATAAGGCGGTTGCTAGTAAGAGTTACGACCACTACGAGGTCTACAAGCAACAGTTGGAAAATCGTCCAGTCACTGCCTTACGAGATTTACTAGATTTCCAGTCTGATCGGGAGCCGATCGCCCTAGAAGACGTAGAACCTGCAACGGAAATTGTCCAACGGTTCTGTACAGGTGGCATGTCCTTGGGGGCGTTGTCTCGTGAAGCCCATGAAACCTTAGCGATCGCCATGAACCGCATCGGTGGCAAGTCTAACTCTGGCGAGGGGGGTGAAGATCCTCTGCGCTATCGGGTGTTGACTGATGTGGACGACAGCGGTCTCTCACCCCTGTTCCCCCACCTTAAGGGATTGGCTAATGGTGACACGGCTAGCTCTGCCATCAAACAAGTGGCATCGGGCCGATTTGGTGTGACCCCGGAATATCTCACCAACTGCAAGCAGCTAGAAATTAAGGTAGCCCAAGGTGCTAAGCCTGGAGAGGGTGGTCAACTTCCTGGCAAGAAAGTTAGCCCCTACATTGCGATGCTGCGTCGCTCTAAGCCCGGAGTAACTTTAATTTCGCCCCCGCCCCACCACGATATCTATTCCATCGAAGATTTAGCGCAGCTCATCTTTGACTTGCACCAGATTAACCCTCAAGCCAAGGTGTCAGTAAAACTGGTGGCAGAAATTGGTATTGGCACCGTTGCTGCTGGCGTTGCTAAGGCTAATGCTGACATTATTCAGATTTCTGGTCATGACGGTGGCACTGGAGCCTCTCCCCTGAGTTCTATCAAACATGCAGGTAGTCCCTGGGAACTGGGACTGACGGAAGTGCATCGGGTGCTGATGGAAAATCGCTTGCGCGATCGGGTCATTCTCCGGGCTGATGGCGGTCTGAAAACAGGCTGGGATGTGTTAATGGCTGCGCTGATGGGCGCTGAAGAATATGGCTTTGGTTCCATCGCGATGATTGCCGAAGGCTGCATTATGGCACGGGTCTGCCACACTAACAACTGCCCTGTAGGAGTGGCTAGCCAGCGGGAAGACCTGCGCAAGCGCTTCCCTGGCACACCAGAGCATGTAGTGAACTTTTTCTTGTTTATTGCTGAAGAGGTACGATCGCTGTTGGCACGCTTAGGTTATCGCTCCCTAAACGAGGTGATTGGTCGGGCTGACCTACTGACGATGCGCCAAGGGGTGTCTCTGAAGAAGGTCGATGCTCTTAACTTGGCCTGTTTACTGAATTTGCCAGATACTCGCCATGACCGCAGTTGGCTTATCCATGAGGACGTTCACAGCAATGGGGCTGTGCTGGATGACCAGCTACTAGCAGATTCTGACATTCAAACCGCAATTCAGCAGCAAGGCATTGTTACTAAAGACCTAGCAATCGTTAACACCGATCGCACAGTGGGTGCGCGGCTATCGGGGGCGATCGCGCGGCAGTATGGCGATGCTGGCTTTGAGGGACAAATTACCCTCAACTTTACTGGCAGTGCTGGTCAGAGCTTTGGAGCCTTTAATCTTCCTGGTATGACCCTCAGGCTAGTAGGTGAAGCTAACGATTACGTGGGCAAAGGTATGCACGGCGGTGAGATTATTATTTGTCCTCCTCCTGATGCCAACTACGACCCAGCTACCAATGTGATTATTGGTAACACCTGCCTCTATGGGGCGACGGGTGGCGCGCTCTATGCCAACGGACAAGCGGGCGAGCGCTTTGCTGTCCGTAATTCTAGAGCGATCGCTGTGATTGAAGGGGCAGGAGATCACTGCTGTGAATACATGACGGGCGGAGTAGTTGTGGTGTTGGGCCGGGTAGGTCGCAATGTGGGTGCTGGCATGACGGGTGGCTTGGCCTATATTCTAGATGAGGACAATACTGTGGCTACCAAGCTTAACCCAGAGATTGTTAAGCTTCAGCGGGTACAAACGGATGCCGGTGAGCAGCAATTAAGGACGCTAATTCAAGCTCACTACGATCGCACCCGTAGCCGAAAGGCACAGACTATCCTAGCCAACTGGGCAACCTTCTTGCCCCAGTTCTGGCAAGTTGTGCCTCCATCCGAAGCAGATTCACCTGAAGTGAATGCTAACGCTGTAACAGAAAAGGTGCTAAGTTCTGTACAGTAATAACGTCCCCTTTGCTCAAGTGTGAGTTTCTAGGCAGGCTGAGTAGGGCAACTGCTGACGGGCCTGCCAATAGGTTAACAACTTGGTTATCTTAGGTGTTGATTGCCTGGGATGGTGTTTGGGCTGGTTATTACCTTTCCTAGTTCCTGAGCCACTTGAGCTAACCGTGAAACTTACCATCCTCTATCTGTATCACAAGTTCCTAACATTCTGTGCTAAGCACCGATCGCTCGTCACTGGGTTGGCAGTTGTAGCGGTTGTCACAGGGTTAGATGTTGCATTTTTCTATCTCGCACAGAGCAGAGCTTGGACATTCGTTAACACTATCTTGCAGAGGGTTATTAACTCAAACCAGCCCATTGACATAGGGTTTGCGCCCGAAGTTTGGCTGTCAGTGTTGAGCTTAACATTGGGAACACTTATTATCATTATTTCGATCGCAGCACAGAGTATCCCCAAGCTAATTGACCTGTACATCGAAGATTGGATTAGCCTCATCTATGTTTGGTTTCTAATTATTGCCGCAACCCACTCTGTTTCCATAAAGTTCATCTACGAGGCAGGTTACTTGCGAACCTCAAGTGTCGTGCTTAACTTGATGGTTTTCTTGCCGATCGCAGTCTTATTTTCTTTGCCCTACATTTTCTATATTCTGCAATCGACTCAGCCGAGTAACGTCATCCGCAAGATTTTTCATAGTCAATTACGGCAAATCTCCACGCTGTCACAACCCTATTCCCGCAAGTTACAGCGTCTCCACCAATACACGAGTGAAATGCAATCTCAACTGTTTAAGTCTTTAAACCAGCTTGATAACATGCTGGAGTATATCGCCTTTAAAGATTGGAAAGCCCAGATCATTCAAGACATGGGTGCTTTGGTTCAGGAGTATGTTAGGGTCAAGCGATCCATCCACCCTAGTTTTTTCAAAATTAGTGATAGTATTCGTGACGATATTTCCTTCCGGACAATGCTGGGACAGTTGCACGAAGTAGAACGCACGAATACATTCTATGAGCAAAAGTGCTTTCGGCTCTTGGGCAATACCTATATCAAGTTAATTGCCGACCAAGAATTTGATTTGGCATCCTTGTGTGGTCTAGAGCTAACTAAAGTTGGGGCAACTGCTATTGAATGTGATGATGATTTGTTGATATGGATCGTCATTATCCGCTTTAATACTCTCCTGCGATTTGCCCTCAAACATGGGGTTAAAAATAATGAGGCTAGGAACCTATATAACGTCATCTTTCACTATCGCAACTTTATTGCCAATCTAGTAAAAGCCAACAAGGTAGAGGCAGCAAGACAGAGTTTCTACTACTTACGCATTTATGGCACAGAAATCTATCGTCACGGACGCATTAGCCCTTCGATGTACTTCATCGTAGATGTGTTCGCCGCAGAAATGAAAGAGATTTTAATCTTGGTGCATCAGCACGAATGGAGATTGGACATTCAATATACGCTGCTGAATGAGATGCTGCAGATTGACAATCCACCAGATTTTACTGAAGGTGATCTCGATCGCGGTCAAATTTTTAATAATGGTGTGCGAATTTTGCAAATTGGTCTGGGACTTTATTATTTGCGTGTCAACCGCATTGACTTTGTGCAACGCATTGTCGCTGATATTCTTGATGATCTCAGTGTTTTGGGGGAATCGGCCTTTCGTCGGAGCATTGACTTAGCATGTCAGCGATTACGTCAAGCTGAGAAAAATTTCTGGGAGGATACGGATCGTGGCAATCTCAATCTTTACTACACCCCTGACCAGGATCAAATTGATAACTTCCGCGAGATTCTCTACGAGCAAATGCAGCTACATCTCTTGTCTCGCCAGTCGATCGTCAGCACCCAGTTATTCTAAAGCCTCATCCCCCAAGGTCTTTGCTTTACAGACGAGCAGGTCGCCGAGTGTGTGCCAGAGCTTCTACTAAGCTGCGGACGGCTGCAACCATGGCAACATCGCTGTTAAGCTGGCTGACGGCACTGCCCACACCCACACCAGAGGCACCTGCCGCGATCGCCATAGGCACGGTCACGCTAGATAGACCCGATGCACAGAGCACTGGCACGGCTACGGCATGGCTAATGGCATAAGCAGCAGCTAGGGTGGGGGTTGCCTTCTCAATCAGACCCATGATCCCTGCGTGGGTGGGGCGACTGCTGGTACCGCCTTCAGTCTGAATAATGTTGGCTCCTGCGGCCACTAGAGCTTCAGCTAGCTGCACCTGTTGGTCAAGTTCCAGGATATGGGGAACGGTTACCGATAATGGAATATCTGGCAACAGCGAGCGAGTTTGGCGAGTGAGTTCCAATACATCATCAGCTTCAAAGCGCAAGCCTTGGGCATAAAAAGCATCGAAGTTGCCGATTTCAATCAGGTCTGCACCGGCTGCTACCGCAGGCAAAAATTGCTCTGGGTCGATCGCAGAGACGCAAACAGGTAAGGTAGTAATGGTCTTGACTTGGCGCACCAAGTCGGGATCAGCGGCAATGTCTAGGAAAGTAGCACCACCGAGGTCAGCAGCGCGGGCAATGGTGCTCACCCGATCGCAGTCAAAATTGGTTAAGCCTGTAATGATTTTTAGGGCAGTGCCTTGTGCGAAGGCAGTCTTTAGACGAGAATGCATAGTTCATTGCTCCATGAAGAATAGGATCATTGTGCCATTGAACGGATTCGCTGATCGGCAATTACTTGGGCGATCGCTAGGGGAAAAATTCGATGCTCTTGCACATGAATACGGGCCTGCAAGGTTTCTGCTGTGTCATCGGGGAATACGGGTACTGCTGCCTGCATGACGATCGGGCCACTATCTACAGCCAGCGTCACTATGTGCACTGTGCAACCTGACAGCTTTACCCCGACTGCTAGAGCCTGTTCTACAGCCCGAATGCCTGGAAAGCTAGGTAATAAACTGGGATGGATATTCAACATCCGCTGCGGGAAGGCATCTATCATCACTTGAGTAACGCGCCGCATCCACCCGGCCATAATCACCCATTCCACCTCATAGGCTTGGAGAGTTTGCACAATCTGCTGGTCAAACTGTTCGCGTTGGGGATAGTCTCGATGGTTATGAAGCACTGCTGGTATATTGCGACGCTGGGCACGGGCTGCTACTCCAGCCCCTGGGTTGTTGTAGACCAGCACTTGAAGATGAGCGTTTAGCTGGCCGTTAGCGATCGCCTC
>JANWZG010000009.1:0-8899 GCA_025054735.1 Cyanobacteriota bacterium
TGGTGCCATGGGTGAAACCTTGGGCAAGTTTCTTAGTGCTGCTGCCCAAAATCCGCAACTGTCTCGACTGCGCCCAACATTTAATGCCAATACTCCCCAAATCTCGGTAGAGGTCGATCGGGTTAAGGCCAACGCTCTACAAGTTTCCCCTCAAGATATTTTCAATACCTTGCAGATTTTCCTTGGCTCCACCTATGTCAACGATTTCAACCAGTTTGAGCGCACCTACCGAGTGTATGTGCAAGCAGACCAGAGGTTTCGTGCCAATCCTGAAGACATCAACAAGCTGTATGTTCGATCGCGGCGGGGTGAGATGATCGCCCTCAGCAATCTAGTCACGGTGAAGCAGACCATTGGCCCCTCTATCATTAGCCACTACAATCTGTTCCGCTCCATTGAGATTACTGGCGCTGCTGCACCTGGTGTCAGTTCTGGGCAAGCGATTAAAGCGATGGAATCGATCGCCAAGCAAGTATTACCTAGGGGCTTTGGCTTCCAATGGTCAGGACTATCTCTAGAGGAGGTCGAGTCTGGCGGACAGGCTATCTTGATCTTTGGCTTGGGGGTTGTCTTTGTGTACCTCACCCTAGCCGCCCAATACGAAAGCTATATTGACCCGTTAGTCATCATGCTGACCGTGCCTCTGGCCATCTTAGGGGCGTTGTTTGCAGTGCTGGTGCGGGGCTTAACCAATGATGTATACACCCAAATTGGCTTTGTTATGTTGATTGGGATGGCGAGTAAAAATGCCATTTTGATCGTGGAATTTGCCAATCAACTGCGGGCTGAGGGTTGGCCAATTACAAAGGCAGTGGTTGAAGCCTGTAGAGAACGATTACGGCCTATTTTGATGACTGCCATTTCTACCATCATTGGTGCTGTGCCGCTGTTTATTGCCTCTGGGGCAGGGGCAGCCGCCCGTCGATCACTGGGCACTACTATCATTGGGGGCATGGGCATTGCGACTCTCCTAAGTTTGTTTGTGGTTCCTGTCTTGTATATTGTGATCAAGTCGGCTGAAGCCCGCTTCTATGAGCGTCGCCAACTCGCGGCAACTGTAGCCATGGATGTTACAGGCCACGCCTATACCAATGACCACTATGGCGACAATGGTTACTACAACGGAACTAGCAGTAGCAAAATTTCCTCCACAGACCACCAGTATCCTGATCTCAGCAATAAAGCCGATGCTAAATCCAGCAGAGCTAGTGATCACAGTTACCCCGATTGAGCACCCTTGACCATGCAGCAGGATGCTCAGTTCGACTCTACAGGACAGTATCGCTATAGCCTGTGGCGACAGTGGAATGCCGAGGGCGATCGCCTAGTTTTTATCATGCTGAATCCCAGCACTGCCGATGCTCAGCACAATGACCCCACCATTCGTCGCTGTCTAGGGTTTGCCCGGCGATGGGGCTATGGCTGCTTGGTGACGGTCAACCTGTTTGCCTACCGCACGCCCTATCCTCACCATCTCTGCCGGGTTCCTGACCCCGTGGGGCCAGAGACCGATCGCTATCTGCTTCAGGCCGTGCATCAGGCCGATCGGGTGATTGCTGCTTGGGGGAATGCAGGTCAGCTCTGGCGCGATCGGGTGTGCCACGTGCTGCACTTAGTTACACCTAACATCCCCCTGTGGTGCCTAGGACTCACAACCCTTGGACAACCACGCCACCCCCTCTACGCCAAAGCTGACTCAGTTCCTATTCCTTGGGATGGGAGGATAGGGACTAGCCCCAGTCGTTGACGATCGCCGATCGCGGTAAGCTGAATTAACTGCCAAATTCTACCCAGCATACCGTGAGCCGTATCCACAACATGACCAAAACCACCAAAGACCTAGGCAAATTAGGGGAAGATTTAGTGGCCCGTTGGCTAGTGGATCAAAGTTGGCAGGTTGTAGCCCAAGGCTGGCACTGTCGTTGGGGTGAGTTAGATATCGTTGCTCACCACGCGGCAGACGCAACCCTAGCCTTTGTGGAAGTCAAAACCCGCAGCCGGGGCAACTGGGATATGGATGGCCTGTTAGCCATCACCCCACAAAAACAGCAAAAGCTGTGGCAGGCAGCCCAGCTATTTCTGGCAGACTATCCTGACCTGGTAACCTCGGCCTGTCGCTTTGATGTAGCCCTAGTACACTGTCGGCCTATACCTGTGCCCTCTGCATCAACACGATCGCCCCTCCTATCGGTAATCACCAATCCAACACCGATGCAACTAGGGCAGCTTCAGCTAGGGCAGCCCGTGGATTACCATGGCTATCGTCTCGTCCTACAGGATTACATCATCGCTGCATTTGATAGTATTTGAGCAACCTATGGCTAGCAAAGAACCTAGCCTACTCTAGGCCATCAATCCCCAGTGGGGAGTAGCGCACACGCAACACCAACCCTAGGGTGATTTGTTTTGCAATCCAGTACAAGCTAGCCAAAATCAAGCATGTGACCACCATAACTAAGACAGAGCGCTGACTGGTCAGGTCATCTAGGGTGCTGATCAGGACATTGCCAGGGTCAGTGACTAAATCCCAACTGTGGAAGCGGCGAAATCTACCCAAATAGATGCCGATCGCGCATAGGGTATGGGTTGCCAACTCAGACCAATGAATGTAGCGATCGTGCTACGCCGCTAGGCATCCGTTGCTCCGCCATCCCCTGCCAACTGTGCCAACATTGCCTGGGTGAGGGGATGATCGGAGAGTTCCCCCGCCTGCCCCGCCACCACCGCTGCTTGCAGACAGGTACGGAAATTGTTCCGCACTGTTTGGGTGCTGGGATGGTCTTGCCCCAACACCTGAAGCAAAATCTCCAGACTACGGACATAGCGGGGTTCCGCCTCGGCGTAGCGCCCCAGGGCACGGTACAACTCAGCCAGATTGTTACTGGCCTTGGCTACCCCTAGGTTGTTCCCTAGGGTTTGGTAAAGCTGGAGTGCCTCTTGGTATGCCTGCTCGGCCCTGGGGTAGTCGAGATGAGATTTATAAGCCTGCCCCAGTTGGTGCAGCAGGTCGGCGCGGCTGGGGCTGGGGCTGCGATACTCTTGCAGCAGGCGATGCAACAGGTCAAACCGTTCGGGGGCGACGGGCAACAGCCGCTGGGTGTTGGCAATGGGCACTAGGGCAGACAGAGCTTGGTCGGGGGGAGGCAGGTCACTAGGCAGGCGCACCTCCATGGATTTCCAGGCCCAGACATCGGGTGCAAACTGGGCAAAGCGAGTAACAGCATAGCTGGGCAGCCAAAACAGCACAGGATAGGGGAGTTGGCGGGCATAGGTGTCGCGGGCAAAGTTAAAGTTGCTAAGCAGGGGGGGATGGTCGCCGTAGCCGCCGATCGCCCGTTCTAGCCCTGTCAGCAGCAACACCGGCTTTTTCTCTGGCACCAGAGGCACCTGCTTAAGGGCAGTGGTGATGGCATCGAGTAGGTAGCGCAGGTCAGGCTGGTCAAGGTGCAGGAGCACCCACTGGATGTGGGCAGTGTCAGCCCGGTGGGTCAAGGCTTGGATGGCTAGGGTGCGATCGCGCTCCAGATCAACCTCCACGATGCCCACGGTAAACCCCTCCGATAGGTCGGCAAACAGGGCAATCTTGTCCAGCGCCTTGGCATGACGGGCAACAAAGGCTGGCTCCAGCATGGCTAGCTCAGCCAGATCACTGGGATTGGGTGAGGGCAGCGAGGGCTTGTTGGAAAGCATTGATGTTCAAAACGGTAGGATGGGGATAGTTCCAGCGTTGCTGACCGTTATATTCCAGCACGGCGGTGTTAAACAGGGTTTGTTGGCCAATGTCATCATTGGTTGCTCGTTTGGTGCGATAGGTTGCGGCAATCGCGGGGTAGTGGGCAGCGGGAATTTGCCGCTCAAAACTAAACTGCAATTGCTTGATGGCATAGTCCACATCATCGGTTTGCAGGGTCGAGTGTCCCCGTCCGATCGCTGTTAGGCAAGCTTCTCGCATCATCTGCATCAGGTGGCGCACATGCCCCTCCACTGGCTTTGATCATCTGGTACAGTTCCTGCTCCGAGGCAAAGATTTTAGAGGTGTCCATGCGCCGTTCTAGCAAATTAACCAAGGCTTGCAGCCCAGCCTCGTTGTAGTCGAGGCGATCGGCGGTTTGGGCAAACTCGTAGATGTTGACCATCGGCACAATGGTGGGTCTGTCAAAATCGGTGCCAATTCCCCGTGGTGAGTAGAGGGTAGAAATGGGGACAGTGTAGACAATGGTGCAGCGCAGTTCTTGCACCTGAGCCGCATAGTCAAAAAATAGACGATTGGCCACATGGGGCGGGCAGCGATCCAGGTTATCCAGGATGATTAAAATTCCCTTGTACTCAGGATATTTCTACCGCAGCTTGCGGGTGCAATCATCCAGCAACAGATTGACATTAAACTTCAGCCGAGAAAAATCCTGTTCTAGGTCGCGGCGAATTGTGGTTTTGGTTTTGGCACCCCCCTTAATCTGGGAGGTGAGTTTTGCCAGCAGCTTAGCCAAAAATGGGATAGGAAACGGACTCTCGCCCCCCAAGGTCACTTCACCTTCGATGGCGATCGAGCTTTCTACAGATTTCTCCGTTTCTTGGGTCACCTCGGCAAACCAGCCTGCAATGTTATCCAAAATATCCTGGGCAACCCGGATCCCCAACCGCCGCATTTCATACTCCACATACTAGGCAATCAGCAGGTACAAATCGACATATTCCACATCGTTAATATCCGTCACCTCATCGGCTTCCAGATAAACCACATGGTAGAAGCGCTTCCAGTCACGCTCCAGCAGATGCAGTTCTGTGCTTTTGCCACAACCCCGGTGCCCCGTAAACAAAATCGTGCTATGTTCCTCTGGCTCCTGCAAATCTAGCTGAGAGGTGATGTTCATCATTGCCTCAGTCTTGCGGGCATCGCCAAGCTGCACATAGTAGCGATCGAGGTCATCCCCCTCCAGAGGTTTTAGATCACAGAGGCGATAGGCTGCACGCAGATTGGTAGCTCGCTCAGCGGGCAATGAACCCATAACATAGCACTTGTAAGGAATGCAATGCTATTCAGTATAGCCTAAACCCAGTTACCACCTGATCAACTAACCATCCCTTGGTCTGGGGTTGGTCTAGATTCAGCAGGGTATAGGGATACTGGTTCCTAATCTGTAGGAATTCCAAGTAGCAATGAGACAGTAAGCAGTACATTTGTTCTGGAGAGCAACACCTTTTTGTGAAGGTACTGGCAACTTGCACCGTCCCGTCAGTATCCGCCCCCACCCTTGTATAGTCATTCCAGGTTAGCAGAGACGTTCGCAGCTACTCTCCCTCACTTTGGGAGAAGGAGGGTTGGGGTAAGGGCAACTGTTTCAAGCTAGGTTGAAACGGCCATATCTTGCTCTCTTCCCCAGCTAGGGGTCAAAAACCCCCCATCCACAGACACCGACCAGGGTTACATCAAGTCCCCTTAGCCTTGGGTTTATAGGTGGAAGCAACATAAAGTTCCTTTAACTGCTGCGGATCTACGTCAGAGGGAGCATTGGTCAACAGACAGCGAGCTTGCTGGGTTTTGGGGAAGGCGATCGCATCCCGAATCGACTCTTCCCCCGCTAGCAGCATGACCCAGCGATCGATCCCGTAGGCAATACCGCCGTGAGGGGGGGCACCATACTCAAAGGCTTCTAAGAAAAACCCAAACTTATCTTGAGCTTCCTCAGGCGAGAGGCCAATTAGCTCAAACACTTGGGTCTGTAGCTCTGGCTGGTGGATACGGACACTGCCACCGGCTGCCTCAAAACCGTTGAACACCAAATCATAGGCTAGGGAGCGAGCAGTCTTGAGGTCGTCAACATCTTCTGGGTAGGGAGCTGAGAAGGGGTTATGGGCAGCATCGAGGCGCTTTTCCTCTGGAATCCATTCAAACATAGGAAAGTCTACTACCCACAGCAGGTTAATGGCCTCTGGGTCAATTAAGCCTAGTTCTCGTCCCAAGCACTGCCGTAGGCGATCCAGCGTTTTGTTAACCGTTGCCTTGTCACCTGCTCCAAACAACAGCAAGTGTCCAGCCTGTGCCCCCGTTCGTTGCAAGATTGCCTGCTTCTGGGCATCCGTCAGATTGTCTTTAATAGCGCCGATCGTGTCAATCTCGCCATCTGCACGCACGCGAATGTAGGCCAGACCCTTGGCTCCCATATCCGTAGCTTCTTTGAACAGGTCTCCACCCGGTTTAATGCGCACATTTGACACCAGATCGTTGCCACCAGGTATGGGCAAAATCTTAACAATGCCGCCCTTGGCCACAGCTTCTGCAAACACCTTGAAGCCAGAGTCTTTGACCACATCAGACACATCCACCAACTCTAGCCCAAAGCGCGTATCAGGCTTGTCAGAGCCATAGCGATCCATAGCTTCTTGGTAAGTCAGCCGGGGAAAGGGACGGGGATAGTCAATGCCCTTTAGGGTTTTCAGCAGATGGCAGACCAAGCCCTCATTCAGCGCCAAGATTTCATCCCGCGTCATGAAGCTCATTTCCATATCCAACTGGGTGAATTCTGGCTGACGATCGGCACGCAAGTCTTCATCCCGAAAACAGCGAGCAATTTGGTAATAGCGATCGACCCCCGCAATCATGAGAATCTGCTTGAACAGTTGGGGCGACTGGGGCAAGGCAAACCATTCGCTAGGATTCACCCGCGAGGGCACCAAATAGTCTCGCGCTCCCTCTGGAGTAGACTTGGTAAGGATGGGGGTTTCCACCTCTATGAACCCTTCTACGTCCTCCAGATAGCGACGGATGGCCTTAACCAGCTCATGGCGCAGTTTTAGATTTTGGCTCATGCGCTCTCGCCGCAGGTCTAGGTAGCGGTAACGCAGGCGCAACTCTTCCCGCACGGGTTCTGCTTCAGCACTCGATACCTGAAAAGGCAACTGACGGCGAACGCTGTTCAACACTTCGATGTAATCGGCGTAGATTTCCACCTCGCCCGTAGCCAGTTTAGGGTTTAGGGACTCGTCTGGTCGTTGGGTAACTCGTCCTATTACCTTGACCACGTATTCGTTGCGCAAGGATTCAGCCAGGTGGTAAGAGTCAGGGGTGCGGTTGGGATCGCTGACAATTTGGACGATGCCCGACCGATCCCGCAGGTCGAGAAAAATTACTCCACCGTGATCTCGGCGACGATCAACCCACCCAAACAAGGTAACGGTTTCACCAATGTGCTCGGCATTGAGTTGACCACAATAGTAGGTACGCATGGCTTCGAGAGATATCCAAATCGGCAGAGTTAACTAGCCTATTCTACTGGTTGCCAGTGGTTCTTTTCATGGCTATCGTCACCAAGATATCACCTTGTCACAGCCGACAAGCACCACACCAAGTTTTCGTGATCAGGCGATCGGCTTGGAAGACTGCCGTAGCTGTACCCTGAGACGTTCTCCAGCTATAGACCACCATGGGAGCACCCTCAGCCGTCTGGGTACGCATTTGTTCCTGCCCTGGATGCCCGAAGATGGCTTGGGCTGCTTTTAGGGTCATGCCAGACTCTAGACGGTTGAAGGCCGTTGCCATGGTGGTGCTGGTAACCACAGGCATGGGCGATGAGGTTGTCAGGACAGCATTGGGATCACTGACTACTAGGGGATTAGGACTGGGGGGCGTAATTTCAGAATGCCGAAGTCCAGAGATTTTGGCAACCAGTCGATCGTTAATGAAATAAAGGGTGACGTCTCCGTTCTGGAACTGCCACTGATAGGCGGTTTGCACACCTGAGGCTACGGTCTGGCGATTTAGGGCGCGATCAGGCTGGCCAATTTGCTTCACCACAGCAGTCAGCGTCATCCCTGAAGCCAGCGCTTCATAGTTCTGGGCATCCAGCGATCGCTCTCGATTGCTAGTGGGAACCGCCGAGGGTAGGGTAATACCAGTGTCTTGGTTGCTAGAGGTGGGGGTGCTGTTGGTCGCCGGTTGAGAAACTGGGGCATTGCTGGTCGGCTGGTCAGCACAGTAGGCCACTCCACTGCGCAGATCAATCCGAACATTGGTGCAGTCTAGGGTTTGGCTGTGGGCAATCGATAGGGTGAGCTGGGGAACCAGCGCCATGAGCAATCCCAACCATAGCAGCCAGCAAACCTTAGCAGGACGAGAGTTCAGGGCAAATGTTTTGGAGTGTTGCATTATTAACATAACCCTTGGACACTTAGGCATAGTCACCCTACAGTGGTATCACACCTTAGTTGAAATGAGACGGTTTATGCAGAGTAGCAACCGCTTGGTTCTGTGGCAACAGGTCTGGGGACTAGCAGCAGTGCAGGGGGCAATTTCTCTTTGCTGGTTGTTGTATCGGCTATATCTCCCCCAGCTTCTAGTACAGTTTGGCCTGTCACCGGGTTTGGAGCGTCCCCTCTTGATTGTGGAAGACATGATTGCGACAGCCATAGAGCCTGTGATGGGAGGCTTGTCCGATCGCGCCCAATATTGGCTAGGCAGTCGCTTTCCTTTGATTGCTATGGGGGTCATTGCAGCCGCCTCGCTGTTCATTAGCATTCCAGCAATCGTCCTCCTAGGGCAACCCTCCCGATTTCTTCAGATTACGTTGCTGATTGTACTGGTAGGCTGGGCACTAGCCATGGCATCATTCCGTAGCCCCGTCACTTGTCTACTAGGCATCTACGCTACGGTTACTACTCTGCCGCAGGCGGCAAGTATCCTCACCCTGACTGGCAGTTTAGTAGGAGCACTGCGCCCACTAGCTTCCAGCATGATTCTGGGTTTGGGGCCAGCGCTTACCTTTACCATCGGCTCTGTTAGCCTATTAGCTGCCTCTGCTGTGCTCCGGGCCGTCCATCCACCTTTTATGACCACCCCAAGTGAGACATCCCATGCAGACTCAGCTAGTTCTCCGCGATCGCTACCCAGCCCTATGCCGTGGCT
>JANWZG010000009.1:8909-12084 GCA_025054735.1 Cyanobacteriota bacterium
CTAATCCTGCTGGCCCTTGCAGGGTTAGGAGCATCGTGGGGCATTCGCTTGCTGCTAGGAGAAATCTTTCCACGGCTTTTGACGATCAGTGTCCCTAACCTGAACTTGACTATAGTAATGGGACTGGTGTCGATCGTCCTTGGGGTTGTGGCCATACCCTTGGGAATTGCTGCCACCCGCTGGGGTAATCACCGCTTGATGCTTGCTAGCATCGTCACCATGATCGCTGACCTGGGGATCACCTTGATGAACCAGCAGCCGATCGTAGTCGGGCTTGAAGTCATCATCCTAGTTGTAGCAACTAGTACAGTCTTGAATGGTGTGATTCCCTTGGCGCTATCTGTTATGCCCCCAGAGCGGGGTGGCTTGGGAATTGGCTGCTATTTTGGCGGCTTCACCGCAGGTATGGCCCTATTCAACACCCTAATCGTCAAATCGGGTGATTTAGCCTTTGATATTGTTGCTCGCCTAGCGATCGTTGCCTTTGCGGTTGCAGGCTTGGGGATATTGTTTGCAGGAGACAATCGCTCCCAGCACCCTACAGCCCAACCGTCAGCCTAGAGCTTTGGATAGCGCTGGCGTTGATAGGCCAGTAATCCTGCCCCTGCTAGCGCTAACCCAGCAACTGTCATTGGCTCTGGAATGGCCGCACCACCTCCGGGCACAGGTTCTCCATCATCTGGTGGATTCAGCAATACTGGCCCTACCCAGTTAGAGTCAAGTGCCTTAACGCCATAAGCATAATCGACACTAGGGCCATAGTCTGAACGAGACCGAGAGGCAATATCAACCCGATGAATGGCAACCAACGGTTTACCATCGTTCCAAATCTCAGCGTATAGATAATTCACGGCACTGCCGTAAACCGGATAGTAGGCTGACGTAACTGGGAATTCGTACTGGTTGATGTAGCCACCGTATAGGTCAGCTAGACTGTAGGTTCTGCCGCGATGGGCTAGAAAAAAATCCACAAACTGCCATTCCCGCTGCCGATAACTAAACGCACTGCTATTGTCCGTAACATCGATTCTGGGATTGTCAAGATCGATCGTTACTCGCCCTTCACTCACAGCCCCATCCTGCCAAGTAACTGTAAACTGATACAGCCCATAGGCTTGAGCAGCATTTGCCCCAAAAGTGGCTATGCCTAAGACCAGGCTGAAAATTGATGCTTTAATGCTTGCAATCATACGTAATACCCTTGCTACATCGTTGGCAACAGCGTTGGCAACACTGCTGTTTGACAATCGGCTTCAACTCTTGGCCACCTACGCCGAGCATCCATATTCACCCAAGATGCTCTAAACATATTGCCAGGCCTGTAGACTCAACCCCGGTAGACTTAGGCAAACAATACTCCAGACAGAATCCATCAACAGTCACAAAACATCTAAATGCTTACCACATCTTTACAAAAAACGGTAGATTCCCTATGGCGCTTCATTGAATTTTCACTAGCTGCACACTCTGTGCTCAGTAATTCTACGAGCAAACCCTCTGAACCAGATATAGCAATACACAATCTTGTTAGGACGTTGTAGTGAGAACTTAAGTCCTTACTATGAGCCATACCAGCAAGCCCCTTGTCTTGATCAACCAGTTTTTGCTATGGCTGCGTTGCTGCTGTCCACACACGACTTTTTCAGCCCAGTAGAATCAAGTTGAGGTTGGGATCAACCTATTTCTGAGCATCTAATCTGCTCATCCCTTGCAGTAAGGGCGTAAAATCTAGTCAGCTTGATTATTAAACAACGAATTCAATACAACATCAGTTTTTAGGAGCATAGCCTTGAACGCAACCCCACTTAAGACCGCTAAATCAGAAGAAATCTTTGCTGCTGCCCAAAAGCTTATGCCAGGAGGCGTGAGTTCGCCTGTGCGGGCATTTAAGTCCGTGGGTGGCAACCCGATCGTGTTCGATCGTGTACAGGGTGCCTACATTTGGGATGTAGACGGTAACCAGTACATTGACTACGTGGGCACGTGGGGGCCTGCCATCTGTGGTCATGCCCATCCTGTGGTGATAGAAGCTCTGCAAGCAGCACTGCACAAGGGCACTAGCTTTGGTGCGCCCTGTGTCTTAGAAAACGTATTAGCCGAGATGGTGATTGACGCGGTGCCCAGTGTAGAAATGGTGCGATTTGTCAACTCTGGTACAGAAGCCTGCATGTCTGTGCTGCGACTCATGCGGGCATTTACAGGCCGGGAAAAACTGATTAAATTTGAGGGCTGCTATCACGGTCACGCAGACATGTTTCTCGTTAAGGCTGGCTCTGGCGTGGCCACATTAGGCTTACCTGACTCCCCCGGTGTGCCTAAGTCTGTAGCTAGTAACACTCTCACTGCACCCTTCAACGACCTAGAGGCTGTCAAAGCCCTGTTTGCCGGAAATCCTGACCAGATTGCTGGTGTGATTCTAGAGCCTGTGGTGGGCAATTCTGGATTCATCCCACCCGATGCGGGTTTTCTGGAAGGGCTACGGGAACTCACTCGTGACCACGGGGCACTCTTGACCTTTGACGAGGTGATGACTGGTTTCCGGATTGCCTACGGTGGCGCTCAGGAAAAGTTTGGGGTAACCCCAGACCTGACAACCCTAGGGAAAGTGATCGGGGGCGGATTACCAGTAGGTGCCTATGGCGGCAGACGCGACATTATGGCGATGGTGGCTCCCGCAGGGCCAATGTATCAAGCAGGTACGTTGTCAGGTAATCCCCTAGCAATGACCGCTGGCATTAAGACTCTGGAGCTATTGCAGAAACCAGGTACCTATGAACATCTCGATCGCATTACCAAGCGCCTTACCGATGGGCTGTTGCAAATCGCCAAGGAAACGGGTCATGCAGCCTGCGGTGGTCAGATTAGTGGCATGTTTGGCTTTTTCTTCACTGAGGGGCCAGTGCGCAACTATGAGGATGCTAAAGCGTCTGATCTGCAAAAGTTTAGCCGCTTCCACCGGGGTATGTTAGAGCAGGGCGTGTATTTAGCTCCCTCACAGTTTGAGGCTGGCTTCACCTCCCTAGCCCATACTGACGAAGACATCGATCGCACTCTAGCGGCTGCCCGCACAGTGATGGCGAGTCTGTAGGCTACCGGCCAGCGGTCAAAATCTGCTCTGCGGTCAAGGTCAAGGGGGGAAACGTAGGGGAGACGATCGTCGCTGTGCCCTCAAATC
>JANWZG010000009.1:12182-20287 GCA_025054735.1 Cyanobacteriota bacterium
GCTGCATATTCCTGACGTTTCTCGATGTAGTCTCGACGGTAGTTGTCACTCTCTTCATCACCAGGGGAGACTACTTCTACCACCAACGCTGGGGCAGGCATTTCTAAGGTAATGAGCGATCGCTGATCACCCACTAAGGCTGCGGATCCTGCCTCGGTTAAAACGATCAAATCGGGGTATCGGCTCGTTGCCTTACTTCTAGGCGTTTCCAATTCTGTGCCACGGCGAAGTTGGGCTAAAGGCAGCAATCGGGAAAAGGTGACTAGCAGGAATAGGCCAATTAACACGTTGCGATCAGTCTCAGCCCCCATTTCCACTAGCACCCCATCCACCAGTTCATAGCGAGTCTCCGTGCCGTCGTCATAGTTCAGGTACTCCTCAAGGGTCATGGGGAGACGTATAGTGCTAGTCTGTAGCTTGCCAGAGGTGATCGTCATGGGCTGAATTGTCATCATCTCCACAGTTTTATCTTAAATCACCAGATTGCCCGCCAAGGTGCCAATGTCTCAAACCCACAGAAATCAACCTAGCGTCTCATCAGCAGTTCAGGGCATAATAATGTCATTTATGTAAACAGTTGTTACGTAACAGCCATGACTCATCCCTTCCTTGAGCGACTGCATCATCCCGATCGGCCTGTGATTGTTTTTGATGGGGCAATGGGCACCAATCTTCAGGCGCAAAACCTGACTGCTGAGGACTTTGGTGGAGCAGAGTATGAAGGCTGTAACGAGTATCTGGTTATTACCAAGCCTGAAGCTGTTGCTAGGGTACACCGAGACTTCTTGCAAGCGGGAGCTGATGTTATCGAAACCGACACCTTTGGGGGCAGCACCTTTGTGTTGGCAGAATACGGGCTAGGCGATCGAGCCTACGAGTTGAATAAGGCAGCGGCTGAACTAGCAAAGCGTGTTGCTGCTGAATTTTCTACCCCAGACAAGCCTCGTTTTGTAACTGGATCCATAGGGCCAGGAACCAAGCTGCCTACCCTAGGACATATCGATTACGACACCCTGAAGGCAGCATTCACCGTCCAAGCCGAGGGACTCTACGATGGCGGTGTGGATTTATTCACCGTAGAAACCTGCCAGGATGTATTGCAAATTAAAGCCGCCCTGAATGCCATCGAAGCAGTGTTTGCTCAAAAAGGTGAGCGCCGTCCATTAATGGTGTCAGTGACGATGGAAGTACAAGGCACCATGCTTGTTGGCACTGATATCAGTGCCGTGTTGGCTATCCTGGAACCTTACCCGATCGACATTCTGGGGTTAAACTGTGCAACTGGCCCCGATCGCATGGCTGACCACATTAAATACCTCACAGATCACGCCCCCTTCACTATTTCTTGCATTCCCAACGCAGGGCTGCCGGAGAACATCGGTGGTCACGCCCACTACAAACTCACCCCCATGGAACTACGGATAGCCCTACATCGGTTTGTGGAAGATTGGGGTGTGCAGGTGATTGGTGGTTGCTGTGGCACCCGTCCTGACCACATTGCCCAATTAGCAGAACTAGCCAAGGGCCTCAAACCCAAACCCCGCAATGTGCGCACCTATACCACTACCTCCGAACTTCGGCCAATATTTCACTACACCCCTGCTGCTGCATCCATCTATAGCGCCCAGCCTTACAACCAAGACAACTCATTCCTGATTGTGGGGGAACGCTTGAATGCTAGTGGATCCAAAAAATGCCGGGAACTGTTGAACGCTGAAGACTGGGATGGCTTGCTGGCGATGGCGCGGGAGCAGGTGCGGGAAGGCTCCCACGTGCTGGATGTGAACGTGGACTATGTAGGCCGGGATGGCGTGCGCGATATGCGGGAGTTAGTATCTCGGCTAGTAACGAACACAACGCTTCCCCTGATGCTCGATTCCACGGAATGGCAAAAAATGGAAGCAGGGTTGAAGGTAGCGGGGGGCAAGTGCCTGTTGAACTCGACTAACTATGAAGATGGCGAGGAACGCTTCTTCAAGGTCTTGGAGCTGGCAAAGCAGTATGGTGCTGGGGTTGTGGTGGGAACGATCGACGAAGAGGGCATGGCTCGCACCGCAGACAAAAAGTTTCAGATTGCCCAGCGTGCCTACCGGGATGCCCTAGAGTTTGGTATCCCTGCCCATGAAATTTTCTTTGATCCCCTAGCACTTCCTATCTCGACGGGTATTGAAGAAGACCGAGGGAATGGCAAGGCTACGATCGAGGCTATTCGCCGGATTCGTGCTGAGCTGCCTGGATGTCATATTATTCTGGGGGTATCCAACATTTCCTTTGGCTTGAACCCAGCAGCCCGGATTGTCCTCAATTCCATGTTCCTCCATGAAGCTGTCCAGGCGGGAATGGATGCAGCGATCGTCAGTGCCAGCAAAATCCTGCCCCTAGCTAAAATTGAGCCAGAGCAGCAAGAAGTCTGTCGGCAACTAATCTACGACCAGCGTCAGTTCCAAGGAGATATTTGCACCTACGACCCCCTAACTGCCCTCACCAAGCTGTTTGAAGGTAAGTCTGCTAAGGATGCCCGCCAAAAATCATCTCTGGCTGAGTTGCCGATCGAAGAGCGCCTAAAACGCCACATTATTGACGGTGAGCGCATCGGCTTAAATGATGCCCTAGCGATCGCCCTAGAACAGTATCCACCTTTGGAAATCATCAACACCTTTTTGCTAGATGGCATGAAAGTAGTGGGGGAGCTGTTTGGTTCTGGACAGATGCAGTTGCCCTTTGTATTGCAATCGGCAGAAACCATGAAAGCTGCTGTTGCGTACCTAGAACCATTCATGGAAAAAGCTGATAGTGGCCAAGCCAAGGGCACTTTTGTGATTGCAACAGTCAAGGGTGATGTTCACGACATTGGGAAAAACCTGGTGGATATCATTCTCACCAACAATGGTTATCGGGTAATTAACCTGGGGATCAAGCAGCCCGTTGATGCCATCATTGAAGCCTATGAGCAACACCATGCTGACTGCATCGCCATGAGCGGCCTGTTGGTGAAATCCACAGCTTTTATGAAAGAGAACCTAGAGGTGTTTAATGAGCGGGGAATCACCGTGCCTGTGATTCTGGGCGGTGCTGCCCTTACCCCTAAGTTTGTCTATGAAGATTGTCAAAATACCTACAAAGGTCAGGTGATTTACGGTAAGGATGCCTTTGCTGATTTGCACTTCATGGATCGACTCATGCCTGCGAAAGCAGCAGGACTGTGGGATGATTTTCGGGGCTTCTTGGATGAAAATGGCACGGTGACTACTCAGGTACAAACCGATTCAGACCAGTCTTCCAGCACTGATGAGCCAGCGACTAGTAGCGAGGAACCTACAGATGACCTCTCTGTGGTTGATGAGCGCCGTTCAGAAGCAGTTGCGATCGAGGTGGATCGTCCTACCCCTCCTTTTTGGGGCACCAAAATCCTCAACCCAGCCGACATTCCCCTAGAGGAACTGTACTGGCATTTGGACTTGCAGGCCCTATTTGCTGGCCAGTGGCAATATCGCAAGCCCCGTGAGCAATCTCGTGCCGATTACGATGCTTGGCTGCAAGAGACGGTGTATCCTATCCTGCACCGCTGGCAACAACGGATTGCGACAGAAAACCTGCTCCATCCCCAAGCGGTGTACGGCTATTTTCCCTGTCTAGCAGAAGGGAACTCGTTGTATCTCTACGATCCCCAGATGGCAGCTACGGGTGAATTTGCCGTTACGGAACCGATCGCCACCTTTACCTTCCCGCGCCAAAAATCCATGCGTCGTCTCTGCATTGCCGACTTTTTCTTACCGAAGGAACTGGGCATTGAACAAGGTCGGTTTGATGTGTTCCCCATGCAGGCAGTGACCATGGGAGACATTGCCACCCAAGTGGCCAAAGAACTGTTCCAGTCTGACCAATATACTGACTATCTCTACTTCCACGGCATGGCGGTGCAGATGGCAGAGGCCTTGGCAGAATGGCTCCACGCCCGCATTCGTAAAGAGCTAGGGTTTGGCAGCGAGGAGCCTGATAACATTCGCGACATGCTAGCACAGCGCTATCGGGGATCACGGTATAGTTTTGGCTATCCAGCTTGTCCTAACATTCAAGATCAATACAAACAGTTAGAACTTTTAGGGGCCGATCGCATTGGCCTATCCATGGATGAGAGTGAGCAGCTTTACCCAGAACAGTCTACGACCGCCATCATCGTCCACCATCCTGTGGCCAAATACTTCAGTGCCTAGGGCGGGTGCATGGTTAGGACGATCGCCTGTTGCTGTAAGCTAAATATTTGTTCTGTGTCATGATGTCCCTTGCTAATCCGTTGTTGATGCAGTGACCAATGACAAGATCGATGCTCAATGACCAGTAACCCATAACCACCATGGCAACCATCAACGACAATTATTTGAAACTAAAGGCTGGCTACCTATTCCCGGAGATTGCCCGCCGGGTAAATGCTTTCGCCGAGGCACATCCCGAAGCAACGATTATCCGCTTGGGGATTGGGGATGTCACTGAGCCGCTACCCGCTGCTTGCCGCGCAGCAATGATTGCCGCTGTAGAAGAGATGGGCGATCGTGCTACCTTCAAGGGCTATGGCCCTGAGCAGGGTTACGGTTGGCTGCGAGAAAAAATTGCTACCCATGATTTTCAAGCCCATGGGTGTGACATTAGTGCCGATGAGATCTTTGTCTCCGATGGTTCCAAGTGCGATACAGGCAATATCTTGGACATTTTTGGCCATGACAATACGATCGCCGTTACCGATCCGGTCTATCCCGTCTATGTAGATACCAATGTAATGGCAGGGCACACGGGCGAGGCCAACGACCACGGTGAATACAGCGGCTTGGTGTATTTACCCATTACTGCCGACAATCAGTTCACAGCCCAGATTCCCAGCCAGAAGGTAGACCTCATTTATCTCTGTTTCCCCAACAACCCTACTGGAGCTACTGCCAGCCGAGAGCATTTACAGGCCTGGGTAGACTATGCCCGCGCCCACGGTTCCATCATTTTCTTTGATGCTGCCTACGAAGCGTTCATCACCGACCCTGCCTTGCCCCATTCCATCTACGAGATTCCAGGAGCTAGAGACTGCGCTATTGAATTTCGCTCTTTCTCCAAAAATGCTGGATTTACCGGTACCCGCTGTGCTTTCACCGTTGTGCCCAAGGGCTTGACGGCTAAGGCTGCCGATCAGTCTGATGTGGAACTGTGGAAACTGTGGAACCGCCGCCAATCCACGAAGTTCAATGGGGTGTCATACATTGTCCAGCGGGGAGCTGAAGCGGTCTATTCCCCTGAGGGGCAAGCGCAGATTAAGGCACTAGTCAGCTTTTATATGGATAATGCTCGACTGATTCGTGAGCATCTAACCGCTGCAGGTTTGCAGGTCTATGGTGGCACAAATGCCCCCTATGTCTGGGTTAAAACCCCCAATGGCCTCTCTAGCTGGGACTTTTTTGATAAGTTGCTGCACAATTGCCATGTAGTGGGTACACCGGGTTCCGGTTTCGGAGCGGCTGGGGAAGGCTACTTCCGCATCTCTGCTTTTAACAGTCGAGAGAATGTGGAGGAGGCCATGCGGCGGATTACTCAGACGTTTATTCCCTAAGCCTTTTATTACCTAAACCTTTAGTAGTAGGAGTTAGGCGCTTTGGGTGTTGAGTTACGCAGCTATGTTTATCTCGATCGTCTGCAACCGCAACATGCGGCGTATATTGGCACCGTTTCCTCTGGATTTTTGCCCTTACCTGGCGATGCCTCCCTGTGGCTAGAAATTTCTCCTGGCATTGAGATTAATCGACTAATGGACATAGCCCTAAAGGCAGCAGTGGTGCGACCGGCGGTGCAGATTGTAGAACGTTTGTATGGCTTGCTAGAAGTGCACTCCAGTAACCAAGGTGAAACAAAGATCGCAGGGGAGGCTGTGCTAGCGGCGATCGGTGCTAAGCAGCATGACTGCCGCAAACCTCGCATCCTATCCAGTCAGATCATCCGTAACATTGATCCCCACCATGCCCAGTTAATCAACCGCGCTCGCCCTGGACAAATGTTGCTTAGCGGTCAAACCCTCTATGTCTTGGAAATGGAACCCGCTACCTATGCGGCCCTTGCCGCTAACGAAGCTGAAAAAGCAGCCCTGATTAACATCTTGCAAATCTCGGCAGTGGGTAGTTTTGGGCGACTCTACCTAGGGGGCGAAGAACGTGACATTATTGCTGGGGCTAATGCGGCGATCGCTGCCCTAGAAAACTGCGTCGGGCGCACTCAGTACTAATGTTACGACACTCACCAATTCTCCAAAAGCCAGCGACATAACCTATTAGTTCGTAACTATTAATTCGTAATCAGGACTTAAGTCCTTACTACAAGCTATCCGTAGCCATGGTATGGAGAAGTGGTACTAGACTGATAAACGAGCTTCTAGTTCTGTTTGCGATCTCACCCCCTATACTCCCCACTCTGCCAAATCAATACCGTCGAAACCCTAAAATGGTCTGGCAAAAAAGCTCGCCAATCCCTCAAGTTGGGATTGAGTATTGCCTGTGGTTATATTTCCAACATGTCAGAGGGCTTTTTCTTTAGTTCGATCTACAGGCCGATCGCTGGCATGGATATTGGTCTTGCATTTGTGTTGCTTCTGATGGGGCCTAGCATCTCCATGGAAACCGTTCCCAACCAGGACATTCGACAATCCTTCAAAAATGCTGCCATCTTTGCTGTCATGGGTGAGCTAGGTTTAGGACTAACGGCACTAGCGGCTGAAATCCCCATTCTGATTAGAGTAATCATCGGATTACTGTTTGGCATGTTTGGAGCTGGAGAAGCCTGCCTCAAGCACCTTACCCTACGATTAGTACTCTATAGCAATGGATAGCAATGAACTCATCCCCTGGAACTATGCCCGTTTTCTCAACTACGCTACAGACTTAACCTGTTTGCCAAAGGTAGGTGGCGGTTACATCTTCATCCATCACCTGCTGCTAGAGTATTTCGCCGAGTCGGGCATGATCGCCTCACCAATCTGCGATCAACCCTACCGCAGCAACTAACGTAAACAGACTAAAGAACAAGGTTGAAATGAGTTCCCCGCAACGCCGTCTTACCTCAGTTTTTGACCTGGATAAATCCAGGTGGGTACCGATAGTCTGACTTAAAGTTTCCGGATACAAGTCCGGTCTACTGCCATCAGCGCCTTTAAGGTGCCCATATTCAACAAGCATAGATCATAAAACAATGTTGGCAGTCACCAACGCCGCAGCAGAACTCGTAGCCTATTGTAGCGGACTTAATCTCGGAATTGGTAGCATTGCTGTGACATTCCCGTAAGCCAGCCTCTAGACTAAAAATTTGTGGAGATTGCTTGCACTGGGCAAGTGGGAATGCACTGCTCACAGACTACACAGCGCGATCGCAAAAAGGTCAGCCGAAAGGTTTTAGGATCCAGGGTCAATGCCTCTGTCGGGCAGACTCCAGTGCACAGACCACAGTGCACACAGGTGTCATCGTTAATTAAAATTTCACGGCTAGCTAGGGAGACCCCAATGCCCTGAGAGGTCATCCAGTCGATCGCTGCATCCAGTTGATCAATATCTCCGGCTAGTTCCAGCACGAGCTTCCCGATCTGATTAGGAGCAATATGGGCGCGAATAATACTAGCAGCCACGTTAAAGTCCTTGGCCAGCAAGTACGTGACCGGCATTTGGATCGATCGCTGAGGAAAGGTTAACGTGACGCGCTTTTTCACAGTTTGTTACAGTAGTAGAGGCCTAACATCACAACTGCAAAATTTAACTGAATCCAACTAAATCCAACTATTGGTAAACTTCAGACGACCACCTAGAGGATCGTAACCATGACATCTAACCCCGCTTCCCCTCAACCTAACCACGAATCAGCTAGTGAACTTCCCTTAAGCCAGACTGTCCGCAACTTGCTGATTGTAATTGTGGCAATAGTCCTTAGTGTAGCGGTCTTTCTAGGATTACGCACTCAAACCACAACGGTATCTCTAGATGCTTTGGCTGCTCGCTCAATTCCCCTAGAAATTGCCCTGAAGAATGGCAAACCAACGTTAATTGAGTTTTATGCTAACTGGTGCACTACCTGTCAGGCTATGGCAGGGG
>JANWZG010000010.1 GCA_025054735.1 Cyanobacteriota bacterium
CATGGCAAGCCTCCGTTAGTACAGGTCAGTCAGCAGGATTGTATATAGCCTGAGCAAAATAGGATGGGCCTGAAACAGGTGATAGAGATCCCCTGTCTGATCATCCGTATTAATGGCATTAGCGTGGGTCAGTTTTTTCAGTAGTTCAAGATGACGATTCAACAAATGTTGGCGGTCTGGTGATGTAACTTGAGCACGGACGTAACCATCAGTGTCAGTTGCGCTCGTAAGGTTGACCAAGGGAGTTGGTGTTTTGGGTGGTTGAGGGGTTATAGAAGGTGATAGTCTGCGGATTCCTCTGGGTTTACTGGATGCATTCGCTGCCTTGAGGGGAATCTGAATCCAAAATTCTGCTCCTTCACCAGGGTGCGATCGACACTTCAGCAAACCACCATGCCGCTCCACAATGATTTGATGGCTGATAGCCATTCCTAAGCCAGTACCCTTGCCGACTTCCTTAGTGGTGAAGAATGGATCAAATAGCCGCTGCTTCACATCTTCCGTCATCCCTGGCCCATTATCAGCAATTCGGATGACCACAGATTTTGTCGATTCTGGCGGGCAGTCTTGGGTCTTAGCACCATGTTCGGGATAGGCATCAATCAGTTCAGTGTGGATAGTAATTTTGGGTTGCCAGGATACTGGTTGATCAGCAGGATGAGAGGCTAATGCTTGGTATTTAAGGGCTGAAAACTCGTCTAAGGCATCGATCGCGTTGACCAAAATGTTCATGAACACCTGATTAAGTTGCCCTGGATAGCATTCCACCAAGGGCAAGTTGCCATATTGCTTAACAACTTCAATGCCAGGATGGTGACCACGGGGCTTGAGTCGATTGTGCAGAATCATAAGTGTGCTGTCGAGGCCATCGTGAATGTCAACAGCTTTCATTTCGGCCTCATCTAAGCGGGAGAAGTTGCGCAGGGATTTCACAATTTCTAGGATGCGATCAGCTCCAACTTGCATCGATGTCAGCAACTGGGGTAAATCTTCCATCAAAAACTCTAGGTCGATCGCTTCTGAAAAAGCTTGCAAGTCTGGAGGCATCGGATCCAGTAGTTTGCGATAGCGCATCAACAGTTCCAATAAATCTTGCACGTAGCCGCTAGCATGAACCAGATTGCCGTAGATAAAGTTGACTGGGTTGTTGATTTCATGGGCTACGCCGGCCACTAGCTGCCCTAGGCTAGACATTTTTTCAGTTTGAATCAGTTGTGCCTGGGCATGTTGCAGGTCTATCAGCGCAGCGTGAAGTTGTTGCGCTTGGGTTTGGGCTGCATCGGCAGCGGCTAGAGCTTGTTGATGTAACAGTGCCTTTTCAATTGCCATCGCCGTCTGAGAGGCAAAGATACTCACTTGCTTCAGGTCTTCGGTAGAGTAAGGTGTAGCGTTAGTAGTAGCTATGACGATCGCCCCAGTTACTTGCTCTTCAGTAATTAGCGGCACACAGATGAGATTCTGAACAGCCCTATCACCTTCAAACGGACGAGGGTCTGTAGAGAGTTGATTCACAAGTTCCTCGCGTCCTGCCTGCACAATGTTGCCAATCAACCCCTCCCCTAGGCTAATGGCGGTCGGTAGCTGCAAATCTGCGCCCACTTGAGATAGCACCTCTAGTTGGCTAGTGCCAGCACGTCGCAACAACATAACACCGCTGGTGGCCTCGACCAACGTGTAGGCTTCCCGCAACACGAGTTGGGCAATCTCTTGCAAATCTAAGCTGGCAGTAAGCTTGGTCGAAATTTCATAAAAGAGGTCAAGCTCGTGATATTTCTCCAACAACT
The DNA here is from genome assembly GCA_025054735.1 of Cyanobacteriota bacterium. Taxonomy (NCBI): domain Bacteria; kingdom Bacillati; phylum Cyanobacteriota; species Cyanobacteriota bacterium. Next base: position 1,785 of record JANWZG010000010.1, read on the forward strand.
CATTGGCAAGTCCACGCTTTTCTAAGTCTTGTTTAGCTAAGTAAGTCAGCAACTTGGCTATATGTGCTGCTGGAGCAGTACCCTGAACATGACCGATCGTCACCGCCTCTACCACGACTGGAAAGCAGGAGGCGATCGCCTGCTTTGTCCCCTGATAAGAATCAGGTTGCCCCAGCCTCAGCAGACAGTCCCCCTTTATATCAACAACCTCAATATAGGCGTTGAAACTGCTGCCAATCTCGGTTAGTAATGCAGCTAGCTCTGGTTTTGCCAGTAATTTCTTTAGGTTGACTTGCACACTAAACCTCTACTTACACACCCATTGAACTATCAGATTACATTAGCCATGTTTTATAGACCCAATAGCTCACCAAACTGCATCAGACATTGCAATAACAATTCGGAATTACTGTGGACCACAAGTGGATCAACAAGATGTATAGACAATCGCAGATACCTCCACTAATCCTCGTGAATCGAAAGATTACAACGTCATGGTTCTAACGTTGGTCATGCATGTGCTGGTTGTCTGTATACAATGATTCCGGATGAAATACTTGAGCAAATTCACTGAACTCATCATCTGTCACCTCCGCCGCGGCAGGAAACCGAAGTCTATTGAAAACCAGCAACAAAAGTCTTCACTCTAGTCTTCACTCCAAGCCTCAATGGCAACTATGCTCTCACTGAATAACTAAATAGCTAATAAATGCAATGGCCAGTCTCTGTAATTCGTAGTCAAATCAGCCGATAATAGGGCGGTGACGAATGATGGACTGGATGTGGATAAGGTGACCCGTGTGGTAGGTTTGATTAGCGGTACATCGGTGGATGGCATTGATGCTGCACTGGTGGACATTGCAGGCAATGGGTTGGATTTGAACGTAACTCTCGTTGCAGGAGCAACCTACCCCTATCCAGAGGCGGTTCGATCGCAAATCTTAGCTGTCTGTGCTGGTCAGCCACTGTCTATGGTGGAACTAGCAGCATTGGATGACGCGATTGCCTACGAATTTGCCCAAGCTGCCCTTGCCATCCAAGCGGGCCACGCACCTGCATCTCTGATTGGTTCCCATGGCCAAACCGTCTATCATCGACCACCAGACAATGCTCCCCACAGCTCTATGCCCTTGGGCTATAGCCTACAACTGGGGCGTGGAGATGTAATCGCCCACTTGACGAAAACAACTACCATCAGCAATTTTCGGGTAGCTGACATTGCTGCCCAAGGACAGGGAGCACCCCTTGTCGCCCGTGTGGATGCTTGTCTACTAGGCCATGACACCCAAACACGTTGCGTACAAAACCTAGGTGGCATTGGTAACGTCACCTATCTGCCTGCACGCAACAGCAGTCCTAATTGGTTAGCCCAAGTCCGGGGATGGGATACAGGGCCGGGTAATGTTCTGATAGATCTTGCTGTGCAGCATTTTTCTGGCGGGCAGCGTCGCTATGACCAGGATGGAGCCTGGGCAGCCAGTGGAACAGTTTGCTCTGCGCTGGTGGAGCGATGGTTGCAACACCCATTTTTTCAACAGGCACCGCCAAAATCGACCGGACGAGAACTCTTCGGTCAAGACTACTTGATGCAATGTTTAGCTGATGCGAAAACCTATAACCTTAGCCCCGCAGACATATTGGCTAGCCTGACTGAATTGACTGTGGTTGCGATCGTCCACAGCTACCAGAGTTTTTTGCCTAAACAGCCAGATCAGGTGATATTGTGTGGAGGTGGAAGTTTAAATGGCTACCTACGAAAACGCTTACAAACTCTGGTAACCCCTATCTCGGTAGTAACGACGGATGATGTTGGCTTGAGTGCTGGGTCTAAGGAGGCAATTGCCTTTGCTGTCTTGGCCTACTGGCGGCAACACAACATGCCTGGTAACCTTCCCCAGGTAACAGGCGCTACTCAAGAGGTGTGCTTGGGTGATATTCACCCGGTCTATCCCAAAAAGAGATAATGTTCTAATTAGGGGTGAATGTGCGCAGATTGGCAATGCCCATGAACTTTCAGCTAGGGTAAAAACCTTATTAGTTCAGTGTTGGAGACGAAGAAAGGCGGGAGATAACTCTTGTGAGTCATACATTCTTGCTAGAACCCGGACGTTGGACACTACAGGGCAATTGGTTAGAGCGAGATGGTGCAGTGCTGGTTGTCAGGGGTGCTGCCATGGTTGCCTGGGGTCAAGACGATTGGTTCACGATGGTCATGAAGTTGGTTTTTCCCGATGCTGATCGCGATGACATCACATTTCAGTACCGAGGACGATTGAATGCTGGCGATCGCCAATATACCTTCATTTTGCAGCATAGTGAATTTGGCAAAGTGGAAGGAGAAGGCTGGATTGCTCCTGAGTCGATCGTGCAGCGATATTGGGTCTTGGGTGACCCCATGCGCCGCACTGGTTTTGAAACCATGTATCGTCTTGATCAAAACACCTACTACCTATCTAGTGGTGTCATGAGTCGAGATTTGATCAGCACGATGGAAGCAACCCTAAAGCGTTAGGACGATGAAGAGCGATCGTGTTAGCCTTGCCTCATAGGGTTATTTTGTCAAGCCGTTGTGTTCACCAGTCCCGAACTTTTTACTGCCTTACCGCCCCTAGACCCCAGCCAACCAGCCCTTAAGCTAGAGTCTGTACTACAAGAGTTGCCCCTGGATACCGTCGTTGTTGATGCAGCTTGCTCTAGCCTAGAGGTAGTGCGTTTGTTTGAGCGCCATCCACTACTCCCTGGTGTGCTTATCTACGAGCAGGGACAATTTTTAGGAATGCTATCTCGACGACGAGTCCATGAGTATCTCCTGCGTCCCCAAGCTGTGGATTTATTCTGGCACCAATCTATTGCCGTATTGCACAGCTATGCCCGTACAGAACTACTGATTCTAGATGGGGCAACATCAATTTTGGTAGCCGCTCAGCAGGCTTTGCGGCGATCGCGGGAATTGATCAGCGAACCGATTGTCGTCAAAGTCAATCAAGATTATCACCTGCTCAACATTCACGAGCTATACATTGCCTACTGGCAAATTCGCGGCATTGAAACTCAGGTGCGATACGAACGGGCACAAGTCCTTATGGTGCAGGCAGACAAAATGGCCAGCCTAGGCCGACTAGTTGATGGCTTAGTGCACGAACTGCTTGACCCAGTTAGCTTTATCTGGGGTAACCTCACTTTCTTGAGCACCTATGTCAATGACCTCATGCGGCTCTTCGCAGCCTACAATCGCTACGTAGAGGTCTTGCCTCCAGAGGTGGTTGCAGCCCAAGAAGAGATTGATATTCCCTTCATTCAACGTGACTTGCCCCGCACATTAGAGAGCATTAGCACGGGGGCAAAACGCCTAGCGAAACTAGCCACTAGTCTTCAAAACTTTTGCCACATGGATGACGTGTATCCAAAACCAGCCAATCTCCATGACTGCCTAGATGGCATCTTGTTGCTACTCAAAAGCCGCCTAACAACCACGATTCAAATTGTGCGTAACTATGGCAAGTTGCCACCAGTTCCCTGCTTTATTGGTGAAATTCATCACGTGTTCATGACTGTGCTCACCAACGCAGTGGATGCATTGCTTAGTCAAGCTGTGCGTCAACAGATGCTGCCTGCCCTGCCGCACGATCGCGGTGGCAGTTCTATACACCAAGCCACACCCCGCATTACGATTACCACCACAGTCCTATCTCAGCCTTCACAAAAGCCAACATCTGCTGATGACCGCTGGGCATCTGTGTGCATCCATGACAACGGCCCAGGCATACCCACTGACGTGTATGAGCGCTTGCTAGAATCCTTTGCTGTCGAACGGCGGGCTGCTAAGGAAACTAGCTTGGCCCGAAGCTACCAAATCATTACGGCTAAACATGGCGGCATGTTTTTGATTCGATCGCAGCCACATGCAGGTACTGAGGTCGAAATTCGCCTGCCCCTTTAAGGGGGAACTCTGAACAGCCCTGCTCAATCAGTCCTCTAAACAAGCAGCGATCGTTGCCACTACAGACTGACCTAGGGAAGAAAAGTCGTAGCCACCTTCTAACCCAAACAGAATGCGGCGCGTAACCTGAAGGCAATAGCGGGTAAACACACCATAGTTTTCTGGCACGAGGTTAATCCCAGCGAGGGGGTCGTCACGGTTCGCATCATAGCCCGCACTCACAATCAGTACATCTGGTTGCAAGGCTGTGAAAAACGGCACTATTTTGTCTCGAAACAGCGGCTCATAATCCCTCATACTGCTACCGGGGGGCATGGGCAAATTCAACACATTCCCAAATGCCCCCTGTTCGCTGGTTCGACCTGTGCCTGGATAGTTGGGAAACTCGTGTAGTGAGCAATAGGCAATTTGGGGATGGTTTTCTACTAGCGCCTGGGTGCCATTGCCATGGTGAACATCCCAGTCTAGAATGGCAACTCTTTGCACATTAGGTTGTTGAAGAGCGTAGTAGGCTGCGATCGCTGCATTAGCAAACAGACAAAAGCCCATTCCTCGATCGCTAAGGGCGTGGTGTCCAGGGGGACGCGCCAACACAAAGGCTGGTTGCTCAGTCTGCACAACGTGGTCAACACCATCTAACCAAGCACTCACTGCCAGCATGGCCACGTCATAGCTCTCAGCAGAAACAACCGTATCAGGATCTAGCCTGCCACCCCCGCTGTTAGCTAGTCGCTCTACAGAGGCAACATAGTCAGGATGGTGAAGAGTATGCAGCAGGGACATCAGGGTTGACTGGCGATCGGCCACTGGCGTTGGTTGCTGCCATGTAAGTCGCTGTCGCCAAGGTGCCGTTGCCAAAGCATCTACGATCGCCGTTAAGCGGCCCGGTCGTTCTGGGTGAAAGCGCCCAGTGTCGTGGTCAAGGAAGCGATCGGAATAGATGACACGAACCATAGAGACTCCTGCTTAAGAAAAGATGGCCATACCTCGCTGAACTGCTGGACGTTGCTGCAAAGTAGTGAACCATCGCCTTAGGTGAGGATAGTTCTCTAACGAGAGTTGCAGAAACTCATAGGTAGCTACCCAGGGATAGGTGGCCATGTCAGCAATGGAATATTCGCCAGCTAGGAACTCATGGGTGCTGAGTTGCCTATCCATCACGCCACAGAGACGGAGAGCCTCTTTTTCGTAGCGATGAATAGCATAGGGAATTGGTTCAGGTGCAAACCGCCGAAAGTGAGACAACTGGCCAAACATAGGGCCAACATTTGCCATTTGAAACATAAGCCACGATATAACCTGAATGCGACGTGCACGATCCACGGGTAGAAAGTAGCCTGTTTTCTCCGCTAGATAAATCAAGATTGCGCCTGACTCAAACACTGTAATGCCTGACTCTTGATCCACAATGGTCGGAATTTTGCTGTTGGGGCTGATGGCAACAAAGTCAGGATTAAACTGTTCACCCTTGGAAATATCCACCTTGTGGAGAGTATAGGGCAGACCAACTTCCTCTAGGAAAATTGCAGGCTTGCGACCGTTGGGAGTCGCAAAGGCATACAGGTCAATCATGCTGCTAAACCTCGTAAATATCAGGGCCGCCCATATCCAATGGTAAAAACATGGTCAAAACTTCACCTTGGTGTGGACGTTGCCGCACAATTAGCTTACCACCCAACGCTTGGAACAGATTTTTCGTCACGTCTAAGTTTAAACTCAAATTGCCAGTTTCTGGCTGGAACGTAAGTAGGCTGCCGATCGACTTCAGCGGTGTTTGCACTGCATTGTCACTCAAACGAGCAGCGTCTGATTCTAGCTGAAGCTTAAGCTGATTGCCCGCCAATGTTGCTACCACCCGAATATGACTGCCGTGGGGCAAACGTTGAGTAAACCGCTGTACCAAACTAGTCAGAACCTGATCTAACAATGCTGGGTTGCTCACCACATGGGGCATTCGCTGGGGTAGTGAGACCTCTAGTGTCAGGCTAGAGCGCTGTGCCTGCTGCTGCCAGCGGGGAATGCTCTGTTGCAAAACATGATCCAGTGATGTAGTAGCCAGGGGCATCAATGAGGATTTGCCCGGTGCTGTTTCTAGCTCTACTGCTTGAAAAATCAAGCCAAAGCGATCAATCTGCTCCGTACATTCCTGATCAATTGCCTGTAAGCTTTGCACCACTGCTTTGGGTAAATTCTTTTGCTTGAGGGCTAACCGTGTCAATGTGCGAATAGTTGCCAATGGTGTGCGCACCTCGTGGGCGATCGCCCGTAACAGTTCCACATCTGGATCACCCTCTAGGTGGTCAACCCCAAGGCGAGCAGATGAGGTGTCGGTTGCCTGACTGGCTTGATTCGTCACAGATGCGGCTATGGCATGGGGATGCTCTTGATGAGAGGGCACAGGCATAGGCAACTGTTGCAATATCAGGTGGCTAAACATGGTCACTAGCCGATAGTCCGGGGGCTGAGGAGCAAATTCATCCACCAAGGCATCCAATTCAGCACCACGACCTGCTGCCGTGGCTAGTACTCGCCATCGCAACGCTTGATAAACATCGTCCACTACCTGTGGGTCAAAGGAAAATTGAAACTGTGGAGCGCCTTGAGGCGTTGTCCCCAGCACCATAACCAGACTAAAGGTGCGCGTCAACACCACACAAAATTGCTCCCTAGCGAGGGGATCATCGGGGAGCAACGGCAAGCTCTGTACAGAGGGACTGGCGATCGCAACATCCACAGGTGGCAACTGCTTGAGACAGCGCTGCCCGATGGTGCCAACGTCTGGTGTAAATACCCAGGTACAAAACCGCTGGGTTAGCTCTGGAGCCTCTAACACAGGGGCATCGCCAGAGAGCACAACCCCCATAGGGGGCAATGACTTTGCAGTGTCCAACGATTTCTCTGAGTTAGTCACTAACCGTTGCAGCAGCGCATTCATTGCCGCGATCGCCCCAAACCACTCTCGCTCTGCTCGTAATCGCTGACGGTTCTGATCAGCAAACGACCACGACGATGCCACTGAGGATGTCACCATCCCAGGGGCAAACCACGTAGAGTCTTCATCTCTATGCAGCGCCAGAACTTGACTGATCGTCATCGGTACCATCACAATGTCACCCTACCCGACTGCGGCTCCATTCTTGCCAACGACAGCATTATGGCAGTTTCTGAGACTAGACTAACGACAACCAGATAATTCTTACTAGCTGTATAACCGAACCGACAGTCCCAAATCCGTTAGGGATACCTCACCAGAGATGGCGATTACCCCAATCATAGCCGCTGCACTAAAACTAAAGCTGCACTAAAACTAAAAGTGCGACTCCACCATAGTGTGATCAACCGTGTGATCAACCGTGTTGCAGCCAACCCTAACGATCAATCACTAGCAACTGCTCTTGGCGAGACTTCCAATGGTGCCCGGTCAACGATACTAGGCCTTGTCAGCACTGCACCTGATGAGTTCACAGTGCTACCTCACGGCTTCATCAAGGTTGATTGATCCGCGATAGCCCGTGACAATACGGGTACCATCCTTGAGGATATGAATCTCTAGTTGATCGCTAGCCCAAGTTAGACGATCGCGCAGGGCAGGATTAAACACATGCACCCGCTGATTGCTAGAGGAGACTAGCGAGTCAGGACTGTTGATGGCTAAGGATTCCACATAGGGGCCGTCAATCAGAATGTCCAATTGGTCAAGCAATAACTGCGCGCCAACAGGAGCATCATTAGACTGGAGTTGTCGCAGGGTGAATCCAGTAAAGGACATTACATTTAGTCCCTTTTCCTTGACGCGACGAGCTACCTCGGCAAGAGCAGTAGCCTGCCAGAAGGGTTCTCCCCCCGAAAAGGTCACTCCTTCATTCAGAGGTTCCGCCAAGATTTTTTCCACTACCTGGTCGATCGACCAAATTTGGTTAGGGTCAAAACTCCAAGAGCTAGGGTTAAAACAACCTGGACATTCCCGCAAACATCCCTGCACTCACACCACTGCCCGACATCCCGGCCCATTCACCTCCGATCGATCCACATAGCCCATAAGGTTGAGATGCCCCGGAGGAATGCTGACAACATCAACATCAGGTATCAACTCTCTAGACATAAGGTATTAACTCTCCAGACATAACGACTAACCTGCTTCCTAACGTTAAAGGATTTGATAAGCGGCCCCTGCTATTCGTAGACTTCTTATCATCTCTGTACAATTTCCTAGTTGTGCAGCGTTTGATTCACCTGACACTAATTCGCCAACAGCTAGCTACATAACCCTAGAGTTCTTAGTCAGTTCAGTCGCTGCTAAAGGCTATCAACACTACCTGTAGCCGTTAACTTAGGGAGCGTGGCGCTAGGTCAGAGTCTAAATCCAAAATCTTACTGACAAGATCACCACAATCGGTGGCAGTAGGCTACACTCAAGGCATCTATGGTAATACAGATTTGTTTACAGCCCAATAGTGGTGCGATAGCATGGGTAAACTGGTACCCTTGGTGACTTATAGCTGCTGTTAGTAACAGTTGTAAGTCTGTAACCATGGGCAGACTGCAAGCTAGTAGACAACATAGCCCCTATGATTGGTTGTAGTCTTGCTGATCATCAAGTTGTATAGCACAAACTGTTATGACCACTGCTGCCCCTGTTAAAACCCAGTACGAAGCTGTTATTGGCCTAGAAATTCACTGTCAACTGAGCACAGAGACCAAAATTTTCTCTGGCAGCGCTACGACCTTTGGTGCCACTCCCAATACTCAGATTGATCCCATCTGTTTGGGACTGCCGGGGGTGTTGCCTGTGCTGAACCAAAAGGTGTTGGAATATGCTGTAAAAATGGGATTGGCGCTGAATTGTGAAATTGCCAAGTTTAGTAAATTTGATCGCAAACAGTATTTCTATCCTGACCTGCCCAAGAACTACCAAATTTCTCAGTATGATTTGCCGATCGCTGAGCATGGTTGGCTAGAGATCACTATTCCCGACGCTGAGGGCAACCCGACACGCAAACGCATTGGCATCACTCGCCTACATATGGAAGAGGATGCAGGCAAGCTGGTGCATGGGGGCAGCGATCGGCTTTCTGGATCCACTTACTCCCTAGTGGACTATAACCGGGCTGGGGTGCCCCTAGTGGAAATTGTCTCCGAGCCAGATTTGCGCTCTGGCCAAGAAGCTGCCGAATATGCCCAGGAGTTACGTCGGATTGTGCGCTACCTGGGTGTAGGGGATGGCAACATGCAAGAAGGCTCCCTGCGATGCGATGTCAATGTATCCGTGCGACCCTTTGGGGAAACTAAGTTTGGCACGAAGGTGGAAATTAAAAACATGAACTCCTTCAACGCTATTCAACGGGCGATCGAGTATGAAATTGAGCGCCAAGTAGCAGCTATTGAAGCAGGGGAGCGCATTGTCCAAGAAACACGCCTGTGGGATGAAGCCTCCCAACGCACTGTCAGTATGCGCAGCAAGGAAGGAGCTAGCGATTATCGCTATTTTCCAGAACCAGACCTAGCTCCCATCGTTCTCACCGATGAGCAGATTCAAACTTGGCGAGATCAACTGCCAGAGTTGCCTGCGCAAAAGCGCGATCGCTATCAGTCTGAGTTGCAGCTATCAGCCTATGACGCAAGGGTGCTGACCGATGACCGTAGCACAGCGGAATATTTTGAGGCGACGATCGCTGCTGGTGCCCCAGCCAAGCAAGCTGCCAACTGGATCATGGGCGACATTGCCGCCTATCTAAACGCTGAGAAAAAATCCATTACTGAAATTCCTCTCCGTCCTGCTGATCTGGCGGAATTGATCACCCTGATTGAAGACAACACTATTAGCAGCAAGATTGCCAAAGACCTGTTGCCAGAGTTGTTAACCCAGGGAGGCTCCCCTAAGGCACTTGTGGAACAAAAGGGCTTGGTACAAATCTCTGACACCAGCATCCTAGAGGCAGCGATCGCCGAAGTATTAGCGGAAAATCCCGATGAGCTAGCCAAATATCGCGCTGGCAAGACGAAACTATTGGGCTTCTTTGTGGGCCAAGTGATGAAAAAAACGGGGGGACGTGCAGATCCTAAGCTTACTAACCAACTGCTGACTCAACGGTTAAACTCATGAACCTAGTGCTACCTAGCCTACTCGTGCCAGATCGAGCGCTGTCAGTAGCAGAACTGACGACGCGCATTCAGAATGTTTTAGAAGAGGACGAGCAATTTCAACAGGTATGGGTTACAGGTGAGGTTTCTAGCGCTAGTCGCTATCGGAGTGGGCTATTTTTTACCCTGCAAGATTTGGCGGAAAAGGCTACTATTAGCTGTGTTGTCTGGAGTAGTCAGCTCAACAAGCTGGTCACCCTGCCTTCCCAAGGGGAACAGATTGTCATCCTAGGGCGGCTTCATCTCCATGCCCAGCGGGGACAATATCAGCTAGTGGTATGGCAAGTGTTGCCTGCTGGCGAAGGGCTACGATCGCTGCAATACCGACAACTGCGCGATCGCCTAGAGGCTGAAGGCTTGTTTGATCCCCAACGCAAGCGTCCCCTGCCACCCCATCCCCAAGTCATTGCCGTGGTCACTTCCCCCCAAGCAGCCGCCTGGGGAGATATCCAGCGTACTCTCAAGCATCGCTACCCTGGTCTACGCATCCAGTTTTCCCCAGCCCTAGTGCAGGGAGATCAAGCCCCTGAGGCGATCGTGAATGCTATTCGCCGCGTTGAACAAGCTGGCAAAGCTGATGTGCTGATTCTGTCGCGGGGTGGTGGTGCCACCGAAGATATGGCCTGCTTCAACGATGAGCGGGTAGTACGGGCAGTCGCCAACTGTTCAATTCCCGTGATTTCTGGCATCGGACACCAGCGGGATGAATCCTTAGCAGACCTCGCTGCCGATGTTTGCGCCCATACTCCTACAGCAGCGGCTGAACAGGCCGTGCCTGCCCTTGCCGACCTCGACGATGACCACCAGGCTCGCGTGCAACGTCTCTACGATGCCGTCATCTACTACTGGCAGATGGCCCACGACCGCCTGCAACGATCGCGCGATCGCCTCAAACCCCGACTGTTAGAACTATACCTCCAGCGAGAACATCAAACCCACCAGCGCCTCAAGCACCAGTTAATTCACAGTGCGCAACAACAGGTGCAACGTCAACTCCAGCATTGCCACCTACTGCGGCAAAAACTCATTACCCTAGACCCTTACGCTGTCTTGCAACGGGGCTATGCCCTCGTTCAATACCTCGATGGTCACATTGCCCGTGCTGCGGATGAGTTGCAAGTGGGGCAACACCTCAACGTCCGGCTTGCCCAAGGCCAAGTACAGGTGCAAGTGACGGCAATTCTGGCACCTAATAGCCTAGATGAAGCCTTTCCTGTGGAAACTCGTTCCTGTTCCCTAGTCACTAAACCCCTAACCACCGATGACTGATGCCACCGATCGTCTCCCTGATGCCCAGTCTCCAGACTGGAACTATGAAGCCACTGTCGATGAAATTGAGGCCATTATCACCCAAATTGAATCAGGCGAACTGGACATTGCCGTCGTCTTCGATCGCTTCGCCACGGCTGTTCACTACCTACGACAGTGTGAAACGTTCCTAGCTGAACGCCGTCACCAGATGGACTTGCTAATCGAGACCCTTGCAGACTCAAGCTACCATTAGGGAATGCATGACTTAATCGTCCCTACTCTCGGTTTTGGTTATACAAGTTTTACTACTGTGTGATAATATGATTATATTGAATGGATAGATCAAGTTTGCGGAATGCCTTCCACACCTACAGAGCCAGCTAAGACCTCTGGCACTGGTCAAGCAACAGTAGCAGCAGCAAATGTGCCCAAAGTAATAAATACAGGGGCTACAAATGAGTGCGGCATCGCCAAGCTGACACCTGAAGCGTTAAGCCTGATGGCAAGTTTCTTCAAAGTTTTATCGGAAGTGAGTCGGCTCCAAATCATTTGTTCCCTGAAGACAGGAGCGAAGAATGTAACAGAGATTATTGAAGAAACCGAACTAGGACAAGCAAATGTTTCCAAGCATCTAAAGATGCTGACTCAAGCTGGAGTAGTTGCCCGTGAGCAACGTGGGGTCTGTGTTTACTATCACATTGCCACTCCACTCTTGTTTGAACTGTGCGACTTGGTTTGTGAGGCGTTGACAATGCAAGTTGAGCAGCAAAGCCAGCAACTTCAGCAGTGGTCACAGTTAAGACGGAGTTGTTAAGGATCGGCACGATCGCCAATGTCAACACACAACAAGCCGTTCAAGTACTAAGGAGACAGGTAACTACACCATTTCTCCAAAAGCCAGCCACATAACCTATCCTGGTCATTCCAGATTAAGAAGAGACAGTCAAGTCCCTCTCCCATGCTTTGGGGGAAGGCTTGGGGTAAGGGCAACTGTTGCCCTCTAAATTGCAGCAACTGTCACAAGGTCGGTAGAAGGTATGTCAACTTGAGGGGTAGCCAAGGGTTTGCCTCCAGCAATAGGTGGTATGTGTGAACCTTAATCATAGACGATCTTATCCGGGGTAATATTGTTCTGGTTTTGTCACAGTTCAATGGCTTGATTCCAAGCGATCGCTCTTGCACTACGATCTTGCACGAAGGAGGATAGACCCCTGACTACTCGCGTAATCCTTGTCAGACACGGTGAAAGCACCTACAACGTTGAACGTCGCATCCAGGGACACTGCGATGAATCTACCCTAACAGCAGCGGGGCGACTGGGTGCTCAGCAAGTCGGATCAGCCCTTGCTGGTATTGCCTTTGATGCCATTTATTCCAGCCCTCTTCAGCGGGCCAGAGACACGGCAGATCTAATCGTGGCCGAGCTACAGAAAGCGTCTCAACCTGTCCCCAAGGTTCAACTTACCGATGATTTGAAGGAAGTGAACCTGATGTTGTGGGAAGGAATGCTCTTTCGAGACGTGAAGGACAAGTACCCGGAAGACTATCGTCACTGGCAAGAGCAACCCCACTTGCTGCGGATGCAAATCTCCAATGAAGATGGCACAACCACAGAATTTGCCCCGTTTGATAGTCTATTTCAGCAGGCAAAACGCTTTTGGCAATGGCTATTAGCAAAGCACCTAGGACAGACCATTCTGGCTGTTGCCCACAGTGGCATCAATCGTGCCCTGATCAGCACGGCAGTGGGGTTGACCCCAGAAACATTTCAGGTTTTCCAAAAGGGTAACTGTTCCATCAGCATCCTTAACTTTATGGGTGGTTGGGGAGATGTAGTGCAGTTAGAGTCTCTCAATCAAACTGCTCATTTGGGGATCAAACTACCTGCACCCAAGACAGATCATCGAGGGCCGCGGTTATTGTTGGTGCGGCATGGTGAAACAGATTGGAACCGCCAAGGACGCTTTCAGGGTCAGATTGATGTGCCCCTCAATGAAACTGGGCGGCAGCAAGGTGCTAGAGTGGCGGAGTTTCTCAGGGATGTGCCGCTGCAACGGGCATTTACGAGTCCATTGTTGCGTCCTAAGGAAACAGCGGAGCTGATTCTTCAGTACCATCCTGGTGTGGCTTTGGAACTAGTTGATGATCTCAAGGAAATTAGCCATGGTCTGTGGGAAGGGAAGTTAGAGGTCGAGATTCGGCGAGACTATCCAGACTTGTTGCACCAGTGGCAAACGGTGCCTGAGACTGTACAAATGCCAGAGGGTGAAAATCTGCATCAAGTTTGGAAACGGGCGATCGCGGGCTGGCAGCACATAGTGCAGACTTGTGCCCAGTCAGAAACACCGGTTACTGCCCTAGTGGTTGCCCACGATGCGGTTAACAAAGCTATTCTCTGTAGTCTGTTTGGTCTAGGCCCTAGTAGCTTCTGGGCGTTTAAGCAAGGTAATGGGGGTGTTACAGTCGTGGACTATCCCAAGGGGGCAAATGCTCCACCAGTGTTGCAAACCATGAATATCACCAGCCATCTGTCAGGTGGCGTGTTAGATAAAACCGCAGCCGGGGCGCTCTAGACAGACAGTGACTAGCATTCTCTTGCAGCGGGCACGAGTCCTTGATCCCATGACACAGATGGATCAGGTGATAGATGTGTTGATTACCGATGGCACGATCGCTGCCCTTGCTCCTGTCATTGCCGACATGCCAGCAGATACCAACGTCTGTGATTGTCAAGGACTAGTATTGGCTCCAGGATTGGTGGACTGTTACAGCCATTCAGGAGAACCAGGATACGAGTCTAGAGAAACATTGGCTTCTCTAAAACGGGCAGCAATGGCAGGTGGCTTTACTCGTATAGCACTGCTGCCAGATACCCAACCTACGATCGACCAGCCAGCACTTGTAGCCCAGATTCAGCAGCAATGGCTGCAAATTCCACCCGCTCCTCCTGATCATGTCCCCTGGAGCACGACCCTGGCACAAAATCCCCGCCTGTTTTTATGGGGCGCATTGACTGTGAATGCGGCTGGGCAGCAAATGGCTGAGTTGGGAGAATTGGCCAAATCTGGGGTAATTGGCTTTGCTGATGGAGCGGCGATCGCCAATCTAGGCTTGGTGCAACGATTGTTAGAGTACGCCCAACCATGGGGAAAGCCGATAGCGCTCTATGCCTGCGACCATGCCCTTGCTAGAAATGGTGTGCTGCGCGAAGGGTTGGATGCCATCCAACTGGGTTTACCGATTGTGCCAGTCGCAGCAGAATCCGCAGCCCTAGCAGCTCTTTTGGAAGTCGTAGCATCTGTGAACATCCCTGTTCATATCATGCGGGTCAGTACGGCTCGGAGTGTAGATTTAATTGCGACTGCTAAAGCTAGAGGACTGCCGATTACCGCTAGCACAACCTGGATGCACCTGCTGTTAAATACCAAGGCAGCGTGGGGTTATGATCCTAACCTTCGTCTAGAACCACCACTGGGCACACCAGAAGATCAAACTGCCTTGGTGAAGGCTGTACAAACTGGAGTGATCGATGCGATCGCCATTGACCATACACCCTACACCTACGAAGAAAAGACGGTTGCATTTGCTGAGGCTCCCCCTGGAGCAATCGGACTCGAACTAGCGCTACCCTTACTCTGGCAAGCTTTCGTCGTTCCTAACCGTTGGACGGCGCTGGAACTGTGGCAAGCACTGAGCACAAGACCAGCCATCTGTCTAGGGCAAACCCCAGCAACGATCGCCCCCGGACACCCCGCTGAAGCCATCTTGTTTGATCCCCAGCAATCTTGGCAGGTGACGGCTACAACCTTGCAGTCCCTAGCGAGGAACACACCATGGTATGGACAAACCATGACCGGACGAGTGGTAATACCCTAGCGACGGTCGTGCAACTGGCGATATACCGCTTTAATGTCTACCTTGTGATGGGCAAGGGCAACCAGGGTATGGTAAAAGAGGTCAGCAACTTCAGCAGCGATCGCATCGGGATCATTGTCTTTGCAGGCCATTACCACTTCTGCTGCCTCTTCACCAATTTTTTTCAGAATTTTGTTATCCCCTCCAGCCAAGAGTTGGCAGGTGTAGGAAGTGGGAGTCGGATGCTCACGGCGATCGCAGATAACTTGAAAAACTTGAGAAAGAATATCAGCCGGAGGAGGCACAATCTGGCCATCCACCTGATGGAAGCAACTCCTTTCTCCAGTATGGCAGGCAACATTGCCTACTTGCTCCACAGTGATTAACAACGCATCACTATCACAGTCGTAGCGTAGGTTGTGAACCTTTTGTAGATGTCCTGATGTGGCCCCTTTATGCCATAACTCTTTGCGAGAGCGACTCCAGAACCAAGTTTCACCTGTTTCCAGGGTTTTTTGCAAGGATTCTCGATTCATCCATGCCATCATCAGCACTGTGCCATCCAAATAGTCTTGAACGATGGCAGGTACCAAGCCCTGATGATCGTAATGAATAGCATCAAGGGGAACAGCAGTCGTAAGCTCATTGACGTTTGGCATAGCAATCAAACCCAGAGGATATCCCTATCCTACGGCGACTAAGACATAGATGGACATAATGGCTAGCAATCCTTACACACGGGCTAAGGTCACCGCCTCTGCTTGGTCTTGGTATTTGCCCCGACGATCGTCATAGCTGACTGCACAGGGTTCACCCTCCAAAAACAGCAACTGCACTACGCCTTCATTGGCATAAATCCTGCAGTCAGCACTCGATGAGTTAGAAAACTCTAGCGTTAAGTGTCCCCGCCAAGATGCTTCACCTGGCGTAATGTTGGCAATAATCCCACAGCGAGCGTAGGTGCTCTTACCCATGCAAATCACAGTGATGTAATCAGGCAATGCTAAGTGCTCTAAGGCTACTCCTAGCCCATAGGAATGGGCAGGTAGGATGAAGTAACTGCCTGTGTCATCATGCTGAAGCTGGGTTGGCTCCAGATTGTCGGGATTAAAGCGCTTAGGATCGACCACAGTGCCGGGAATATGGCGAAAAATACGGAACTCTACAGGAGAGAGGCGCAAATCATAACCAAAGCTGCCTAGCCCGTAGGAAATAACTGGGACACCATCCACTTGCCGCACGAGCTGCGGCTCAAAGGGAGTGATCATGCCTTGGTAGGCTTGTTGCTTGATCCAAATATCGTTTTTAAGCATCGTTCTTGAGCATAGTATGACTTGAGCGTGGTGTGACTAAGGTTGGTGGCTACGACGCAGTTCTGTAATCTGGTCAGCAGCCTCCAGGAGTGCAGGTGGCATATCTGGCCCGGTGAGGATGACATCCACGTGGCGAGGCCGATCGCTTAGAAACAGCAAGACTTCTTCTTCGGCAATGAACCCAAAGTTGATGGCTAGGCTCAATTCATCAAGCACCACTAAGTCATACCTACCCTGAGATACCACAGTACGAGTATAGTTCCAAAGGTTTCTCAGAGATTGAACTTCAGCCTCTTCTAACTGGGGGGTGTCAATGCACCGGGGCAAATCAGCTCGGATCCAGTCTAGATGTTGCCCCAAGCGAATGGGATGGTCGTGCCCTTGGTTGATGCCACCTTTAAGAAATTGCACAACCAGCACCGGAGTGCCATGACCTGCAATAGTCAAAGCCTGTGCCATGACACTAGTGAAAAAGCTGCGGTGTGCAGCCGTAAACACTTGCACCAAGCCGTCAACCGCATAGGGCGATCGTTCGCCTGATGGCAACGTCAGTGATTCTACCGATGAAACCATAAGTGTGGAGCTAGGAGAAAGATAGTCTGAAGCATTGTAAGCCAGATTTCAACTCTTGACCTCATTAATTGCAATATGTAGGGGGATTTATGTGAATTTACTAGACCAGCACACTAAATCTGCCAAGGACACAGGAATCCAGTTTGTCTGTCGTTAGACCATAAACACTAGATTTTTGCCGCCCAATGCTATTCAAACCGCCAGTTACTAGCTGACCACTGTTGCAGATTGTAGGTACCACCACTGTAGACCAATAACCTTGGCGGGCGGCCATCTCCTAGGTCTGCGATCGTCACTAGCATTTGGTTTGCCTCAGTGGTCAGCTCACTGTACATCAATGCCCCTGTATCTGCGAAGATTAGAGTGCGTGAGCCTGCAAATACACTCCTGTTGGAGAGTGAACTGCGGTTTTTTGTTGCTGTGCGGGCAATAGCTTCGCCGTCCAATTTCAAAATCAATTCAGGTTTTTGGTTACCCGTGAGGTCTAACGTCTCTAGCTGCCAAGCTCCCAAATCTGTCCGACTTAGGACTTCCGCTAATGTCGGAGGTGAACTGGGTAAGAGTAGACCTGCCTGTTGCAAGTTACTCCATAGGCTTTGCATGAGTCGAGTTGCTTGAGGAGCATTTTGTTGGCCAAGGGTGGCTAGGCTGATAGTGCTAGGTTGTAGCCTCACGATCGCTTGGTGACTAAGGGCTAAGATTGGCAATGAGCTATCCAAACTCGCTATCTCTCCTGCTGCCAAAAGACGCACTTCACCACCACGCGCTCGCACAGCTCGCACTGTGACCGTAAGTGATTGTTGCTGACCACTTGTATTCAACACTGTCAGGGTAAGGTAGGGGTCGTTATCAAGCGCCATCAGATTCCACAGGGCGTTGGGATGGGATGGTAGGTTATCAATGGGTGATCGTCGCCATACGTTGCCATCATGAAAGCGGTTTACAGTCACCTCGTACCACTGCTGCCCAGGTTCTAAACTCGGCTGATTATTGCCATGGGGGATTGACCAACCTCTCAGGTCAACGTCACTAACCCGGATAGCCGTCCCAATAATGCGGCTGGGATAGTTGCTAGGTGGCAGAGAAGCAGTAGATGATGAACGGTCTGGAGTTGTTGTTGCCGACGACGGTGATGTGCTATCAGGGCTAGCGATCGCAGGAGATTTAGCCACTGGTTGGGG
>JANWZG010000011.1 GCA_025054735.1 Cyanobacteriota bacterium
GGTGGATATTGTGACCACTCCCACCAATGACAATCGCTCGTACCACATCTCCTCTGCCAAAATCAAAGAGGAGCTAGGATTCGTACCCCAGCATACGATCGAAGAAGCAGCTAGGGATTTGGTGGCGGCCTTCAAGCAGGGTCTAATTCCCAATCCTATGACTAATATTTTGTACTACAACATCAAAACCATGCAGGCGATTGACCTGAAGTAAACTGGCTGGAATAAGTGGTGTTTTGAACCGTTGTCAGGAGTTGGAAATGCAACCTGTGCCGCCAGATTTGATGAAGCAGATGTTTTTTAACATGCTGCGTGTGCGTCGTGTAGAGGAAAAAATTGTAGAGCTGTATCCAGAGCAAGAGATGCGTTGTCCTGTCCATCTCTGCATAGGTCAAGAAGCCATCGCAACAGGTGTTTGTGCCAACCTTACGCCCACAGATGCAGTGTTCAGTGGTCATCGTGCCCATGGACATTACCTAGCCATGGGTGGCGATCTGAAGGCATTTTGGGCAGAAATGTATGGCAAAGCCACCGGTTGCTGTCGAGGCAAGGGCGGATCCATGCACCTGATTGATTTGAATGCTGGCTTTATAGGATCCACACCGATCGTGGCCAGCACCATCCCCATTGCCGTTGGAGCCGCTTTCGCTGCCAAGATGCAAGGGCTGAATAAAGTCGTCGTCATTTTCTTTGGAGAAGGAGCGGCTGAAGAGGGAGTCTTCCACGAAAGCATGAACTTTGCTGTCTTGAAGCAGTTGCCCGTGATTTTTGTCTGTGAAAACAACTTCTATTCGGTCTACACACCCCTAGCCGAACGTCAGCCCCCCGATCGTCAGCTATCAGTTCTAGCGCAAGGGTATGGAATGCCTGGAAGCCTTGGGGATGGCAACAACCTGCAAGCAGTCTATACCCTTGCCCATGAGGCAGTGCAACGTGCTCGTCAAGGTAATGGCCCCAGTTTTTTGGAGTTTACAACCTATCGCTGGCGGGAACATTGTGGCCCCAACTACGACAACCACATTGGGTATCGCACCGAAGCCGAGTATCTAGAATGGCGACAGCGTTGCCCTGTAGAGCAAACCCAGGCTGACCTGATGGCCCAAGGGATTTTAACCCCAGCGGCCTTAGATACGGTCGAGCGCCAAATTCAGGAGGAATTGGAGGCAGCGATCGCCTTTGCCAAAACCAGCCCCTTTCCTGAACCTCACACCCTCTTTGACCACATCTATGCGGAGCGAGTAGCATGACCCAGCGTGAACTCACAGTTGCCCAAGCCATCAACGAGGCGTTGGTTCAGGCCATGACAGCAGACCCATCGGTTTATATCATGGGGGAAGGTGTTCCGGATCCTAAAGGCATCTTTGGCACGACCTTGGGCCTGCGTGATAAGTTTGGTGCTGATCGGGTTCTCGATATGCCCGTGGCTGAGAATGGTATGACGGGTGTGGCGATCGGCTCTGCCTTAATGGGAATGCGTCCCGTCCTGGTGCATCAACGGGTAGACTTTGCTCTGCTGGCCATGGATCAAATGGTTAATCAAGCGGCAAAGTGGCACTACATGTTTGGCGGACAACTCTCCGTGCCCTTGGTTGTGCGGTTAATCATTGGCCGGGGCTGGGGACAAGGCCCACAACATTCCCAGAGCCTGCAATCTTGGTTTGCCCATATTCCCGGCCTGAAGGTGGTCATGCCCACCACCCCCCAAGATGCCAAAGGGTTATTGCTAGCTAGCATTCAGGATCCAAATCCGGTGATTTTTTTGGAACATCGCTGGCTACATAACATTAAAGGCTGGGTGTCGCCAGACCAAGACATTACTCCTTTAGGTAAAGCCAGAATTGCCCGTGCAGGCAAGGATCTGACGATCGTTAGCGTTTCCTACATGACCTTGGAAGCCCTGCGAACGGCTGACTGGCTAGCAGCCCAAGGCATAGAGGCAGAAGTAGTTGACCTCCGCACCCTCCGTCCCCTAGACACTGATACGATTGTGGAGTCTGTGAAGAAAACAGGCCGATTGCTAGTCGCCGACACCAGTTGGAAACTCTGTGGCATTAGTGCTGAAATTGTAGCCCTAGCAACCGAAGCCGCTTTTTCATCCCTGCGCTGTGCTCCAGTTCGGATCACCCTGCCAGATACACCCTCACCCACCAGCCACGCGATGGCTCAGTTCTTCTATCCACGGGCAGTCAACCTCTACGAAGCCGCTTGCCAAATGGTCAATATCCCCTACCACAACCCAGAACCACCGCTAAAGTCAACCCAACTGGATGTGCCCGATAAGTCGTTTACGGGGCCTTTTTAAGGTGTTAGGTGTTAGAGGTTAAGTATTGGGGGGATTGGGTGAGATGGGAATCGAGAGCTATCGAGATTTGAAGGTGTGGAATAACGAGATTTGAAGGTGTGGAATAAAAGTATGGACTTGGTTGTGCAGGCTTATCAACTAGCAGAGAAATTGCCAAACCATGAGTTGTATGGTCTAGTTAGCCAAATTCAGCGGTCAGCAGTCTCTGTACCTGCTAATATTGCCGAGGGGCATGGTAAAGATCATTTATCTTCATCACTTCTCAATCGCTACTGGCTCCCTAATGGAACTCGAAACACACCTGTTGATAGCCGAGCGCTCGTCCTATTGTCAGCTATCAGACCTAGAACCAGTGCTGAACCTCTCAGCCGAAATCAGCCATATGCTTGGCAGCCTAACCCAAAAACTCAAAGAAAAACGCCCCTAACCCCTAACACCTGTTTATGAAAATCGCAGTTCTCGGTAGCAACTCTTTCTCTGGTAGTGACTTTATAGATCTCTTGTTGGAAGATCCGGACAATGAGGTGATTGGTATTAGCCGATCGCCGGAAAAAAGCGCCCTCTTTCTCCCCTACCTGCGCCACAACAGCCCTCGCTTCCAGTTTCATCAGCTCGACTTTAACCATGATATGGAGCGGATCAAGGCAGTGTTAGACGAGTTTGCCCCGGCCTACATCGTCAATTTTGCCGCCCAAAGTGAAGTAGCCCCCAGTTGGAAACATCCGGAACACTGGTTCCAAACTAACACCGTTGCCCTCGCCCAACTGATCAATCACTTGAAGGATCAGTCCTACCTGCAACGCTACCTGCACATCTCCTCCCCTGAAGCCTACGGCACCTGTGTGGGCACGGTTACGGAAGAGTCTCCCCTCAACCCCTCTACTCCCTATGCTGCCTCTAAAGCAGCGGCTGACATGCTGCTCTCTACTTTCTACAAGCACTTCAACTTTCCCTTACTGACCGTCCGAGCAACCAATGTGTATGGCGCACACCAGCAGTTGTTCAAGATTATTCCCCGCTCTGTCATCTACATCAAGCTGGGCAAAACCATCCAACTGCATGGCGGTGGCAAAGCTGTGAAATCTTACATCCACATCCGCGATGTCTCTAGGGGGGAACTTGCCATCCTACAGCAGGGCAAAATTGGCAACCTGTATCACCTTTCTCCTGATCGAGGCTATGCTGTGCGGGAAGTGGTTGAGACAATTTGTAATCTCATGGGTAAATCCTTCGCAGAAGCGACGGAAGCAGTTGCTGAACGCCTTGGCCAAGATGCTGCTTATGTAATCGATTCCACCAAAGCTCGGACAGAATTAGGCTGGTCACCCCAAATTTCCCTTGAAGAAGGATTGCAGGGTGTGGTTGCCTGGGTCGATCGCTTTTGGGATGAGATTCAACAACAGCCCTTGGACTATATCCACAAGCCCTAACCACCTGTATCGATCCATGCTACTTCGTAAAACCGTATTGCCCAAAACCATCAAAAAGTTAAAGACACTGGTGCTGACTAGAAATCCCAGAATGTGGGAGTCGATTAGTCGATTACGGTTGAAGGTCAATCCCCGATCGACAGGGGCACATATGGCCCTTGGTCACGCATTAATGCTACAAGCAGCCTATGACCAAGCAGCCAATAGCTATCGTGCGGCCATATCCTTGACTCCAGAGCTAGAAGATGCGCCAGAATTACTGTCTAAAGCAAAGGCTAAGGCTGCGGAAGCCTATGTTGGCATTGGCAACACCTTAGAGCAGACCAATCGACAAAACGAAGCGATCGCAACCTACCAAAAGGCCCTAGCCCTAGATTTTCAGTGCTTTTCAGCCTACAGAGCACTCCTGAAACTCTATAAGCAACAGGGTAAGACTGCTGACGTTGCTCAACTTCTCGACCAACTGCAATCCATTCAGCTCTCTACTGCGGATGACTACGCCACATTGGGTGATATCTTTCTGCAAAATGACCGGGGAGAAGCAGCCTATCAGTGTTATCAGAAAGCCATTGAACTAAGGCCTGACGACATACCGCTCTATCATCAGGCTGGCATTGCCCTATTCTTAGCAGGTAAGTTTGACGATGCTGCCGCTGCTTGGCAAGTAGGGATAGAAAAACAACAGCACTTGGCAAAGACTCATCACATGAACTTACTGGGCATTCGTGTGATTGGGAATTCTTGGTTGTTGGCGATCGGTCACATTGCTCAACTAGATGCCTATTTCAAGCTCGGTCAGCTAGGATGGCGCGCTCCCCAACGCACTGTGCTAGTGTTGAAGCCAGAGATGAAGGTGCCAAATCAACCCCTACTCAGCTATTGGGAACCATTTCTCACCATTATTTCCACTCCCGATTGGCTGCCAATTCCCAGCCCCTACTTAAACCTGATTACTGATGAGTTTTGGACACTCACTTTCCCCGATGGTAGTTCACCCATCTATTACAAGGCGGCTGCCCTAGTGCAAGAACAGTGGGAGCGGGAGAATCGTCCTCCATTGCTGACTCTAAAGGAGTCTGATCGAGAGCGGGGTAGGAATTGCCTTGAACAACTAGGAGTTCCCCCAAATGCTTGGTTTGTCTGTCTCCATGTCCGTGAATCGGGGTTTCATAAATCGTGGAACGACACCTACGTCCCCACTCGGAATGCAGATATTGATACCTACACCTTGGCGATCGAGGCGATCGTTGCCCAAGGTGGCTGGGTGATTCGAGTGGGAGATCCTAGCATGAAGCCACTCTCACCAATGCCTCAGGTAATTGACTATGCCCACAGCCCCCTCAAGAGCGACTGGATGGATATTTTTCTATGTGCTCAATGCCGCTTTTTTATTGGCATGAATTCTGGATTGGGCTTAGTTCCTCCCCTATTCGGTGTGCCCTGTGCCATGACCAACTGGGTTCCCATGGGGGTTTTGCCCTACTTCGGACAGGATCGCTTCATTCCCAAGCTGTATTGGTCGAAGCGAGACAATCGGTATATCAGCTTTGAAGATATGATGCGTCCACCCGTTGGCTTCAGTCAATTTGTCCGTGACCTGATTCCTCTAGATTTAGAGGTTGTTGATAATACCCCTGAGGATTTAAGGGATCTGGTGGTAGAAATGCTAGAACAGACTGGCCATTCCTCGGCAAAATCTGACGACACAGAGGAAGACATTGCCCTGAGGACAACCTATTTTCAACTGGCACAGACGATCGTTGGCTATCGAGGCAGCCCTATTGGGCGCGCATTTCTCCGCAAGTATCGCCAGTTGCTGAACACAGCGCATAGCGTAACTCGGCATGGTCATCAAACTGTAGATATTGCTGGATGAGAGTGACCTAAGATGACGATCGTGCCTAACCACCATTCAAATCAACAACCCTGCCCTAGTTGTCACCATACAGCCTTTGAGCAGTTGTTGGATATGGGGTCTGTGCCAGCATCTGGGTGTTTCCTGCCCGACAATCACCACTCCGTCGCTCTCTATCCCCTGACTTTTGAGCTATGTACTCACTGTGGGTTAGTCCGACAGGGATATTCCGATCGTCCCACTCTTGACTACACCCATGTCAATCGGAATACCAAGCGTCAGCTTCCCAGCTATGGGCAGCAAATTCTAGATTCCTTTCATCAAGTCTCTGACCCTGATCAGCTAGTGATTGAAGTGGGTGCCAACGACGGCACATTTCTCAACTGTCTGGCGGCAGCAAACTTTAGGCACTGCTTGGGCATTGAGCCATCGATTGCCCTGTCAGCCAGTTGCCGTGAGCAAGGACATATGGTAGAAACAACCCATCTCAACCATGATGAAGCGCTCCGAATTCGCCAACGTTATGGCCCAGCGGCCATTGTCCTCTGTCGGCATACGCTAGAGCACGTGCCCGACCCCTTAGAATTAGTGATCGCGATGCGATCGCTGCTGGCTGAGGATGGTCTCCTGTTCATCGAAGTACCCGATGCCCAAGACATGGCAGTTAACGGCAAAGGCCAAGACCTGTGGGACGAACACCTTCATTACTTTACTGCCGAAAACCTCACCCTCTTGGTGCAGCAAGCCGGATTTTCGGTAGAACGCATTACCTTACAGGATCACCGTCAATCAATGAACATTCTGTGTTGGTGCCGCCCCAGTCCAACCAAGCCTATGGTAGATACATCTTTTGACGATCGGCTAAAGATTAGCGTCGCCCAATTTCGTCAATTTGCCCAGAAATGGCAACTGCGTTGCCAGCAACTTCAGCACCATGCCCCAGCTTGGCCATCCCCAGTGATTGCCATTGGTGCTTCCCATCCTCAGTCCAATTTTTTGCTGTTCACTGGCTTAGGACAATACATTGATGCTCTCGTGGATGATGACCCCCACAAAATTGGTAAATACGTGCCCCTGCCCCAGCCCGTACCAGTTATTTCCACAGCTCAATTGATAGCAAACAAGCCCCCTGGCACTATCCTGAAAACAGCATTTGGTTACGATGGCTGGATGAATAAAATCTGTAAACCTATGAGTGATCAAGGCGTGCATATTGTCAGCTTGTAATACTGTCATGGTAGACGTTTTGCTAAAAACCTTCCTCATCAACCGCTAATGTTCGTTGTGACAATACTCCCAAAAGTCTCTAAACCAGAAGGCTAGAAACCCAAGTTCTACTGTTGGCAGCTTAAACCTTCCGACCTGTTGTTTTGATTGATAGTGTACTTACATTTGCTGAAAGGAAAATGCTATGGGAATTGGCGGCAGAACATTACAGAAATTTATTGACTTTCATCGCGCTGGTATCTTCGATACGGTTAAATCAGTAGCCGAAATTGGTTCTCAAGAGTTGTTTTGTGAAGGCGGAGAGGAGATCATCCGCGAGGTATTACAGACTTTTACACAGGCTTCTGTTTCTGACGCTGAGGTATCTAGGCTGGCAAAACGGGGTGCTGCCCGCGATCTGTATAAGTTGATGGGGCTGGATTATCTCTGCATCGACATTGATGGTCAGTTTGGTGCTATCCCCCTAGACTTGAATTTTGAAGATGTTCCCCCAAGCCATTTGGGACGTTATGACTTTGTAACTAACTTTGGCACGACTGAACATGTGGCCAATCAACTGAATTGCTTCAAAGTCATGCATGATTTAACTAGTGTGGGAGGCTACATGTACCACGAACTGCCCTGCCAAGGCATGTTAAACCATGGACTTGTGAACTACAACCCTAAGATGTTCTGGATGCTGTGCAAGAGCAACTTCTACGACTATGTTGGCATGTGGTTCTACGCAGATACAGCCCATCCTCACAAACTGCCCGACAATATTGTGCAAATGTGTAAGGATTTGGATGCTGAAACCCTCGATAAGTTTTCATCCCAAGATTCTATGCTGGCTGTTTTAGTCCGTAAGAAATTTGATGCTCCCTACGTTCCTCCACTAGACGGAAACCTAGAAGGCACAACAGACATTCAAAAGCTACGCTACTGGAGCCACATTCCAGGTGCCTATGAGAAACTGTTGCGGGAGAGTAATCGCCAAGCGGCTACTCAACCTAACCAGTCTAGTCATGAATCAACTGTCCATGATAGCGATCGCATAAAAGCCCTACAAGCAGAGTTAGCGTTGGCAAATTCACGGATTGCTGCCATGGAATCTAGTAAATTTTGGAAATTACGACAGCGGTGGTTTGCGCTGAAGCGTCTATTAGGGCTTTCAGCTTCAGATTAGGGAAATCACCTACCTAGCTATTTAGGGCATGGCTTTTGCTTGCCCTGACCAGTTAGGAGTTACGGTACGTTTGTTCAGGATTTGCAGCAAGCCAATGCATAGGTAAAGAGTCTATGTCAATTTGTAATGCCATCGGTAACACAACAATTGCTAATGCCTTAGAGGGTGAACTTGGCTACTTTACAGGAATTCGTCTACTAGCCGATGAGTTAGTCTTGGTCAAAGGACTGATTGAATCGCAATGGCTAGATACTATCCAACAAAGCTATCCTGACTATGCCCAACAGTTTGCCGATCGTGGCATTGACCGCTACCACGAGTTATCCCACCTAGTCGATCACAGCACTCTCTGGCACAAACGAACACGCATTCTGCCAGCATCTGCGGTCAGCCTGATTCGCAGCACCAGCTTGTTCAAGCAGCTAGAAGCCGAGTTCGGCAACTTTGATCTGTCTGACGAGGAAGGCAACGGACGAGAATCTATCTACTGGCGACTTGTGCGCCCTCACCAGCCTACGGATGTAGGCCCAATTCATGCTGATAAATGGTTTTGGGATTTGAACGGCTGGGCAATGCCACCAGAGACTCAGCGGGTGAAGGTATGGATTGCGATCGTCTGTGAACCCGGCTTAGGGGGATTACGCATTGCACCCGGCAGTCATCGCCAAGATGTCCCCTACCATGGAGTGATACGCCACGGCATCCCGAAACCCCAAATTGATCTGAGTGAAGATGAGTTGCCACTAGAGCTATTCCAGAGCCAACCAGGAGATGCCATTGTGTTTCACGATCGGCTGCTCCACGGTGGTAGCGTTACCTCTGGCACCCTAACGCGAGTTAGTTTAGAGTTCACAGCGTTTATTCCCAACGCCACTTATTTTGTGAGGTAAATTCATGGCAACATTGATCAGCCTGACCGCTAGGAGCCTGGTTAAGTGAACACCTCAACCCTTGTCATCCATCATGTTGGCGGACGATGGGGAAATCGCTCATTTCCAGTGCTGCCAATGTTCGAGTCAGACTTCCTGAGTGTCTTATATGATGCGGATACAGATGCCATCGCAGGCATTCATACTGCAAACCAGGCATTGAACTCCCAACAGATAGTCCTGCCCATTTGCCTAGCCGAAGCCGATGGCCCCAAAACACTATATATTTCCCTAAATCCTGGATGTACCTCACTGCTATCACCGGGCACTGCTTGGGATAGCCATTACATCAACCTATTTGGGATCGACATGGACTTCCCCCATGGATCCCGTATCATCGAAGAGCGACCAATCAATGCTCGATCGCTGGATAGCTTCCTAGCCGATGATGATTGTGCCTGTCCCCCACCAGATTTTTTATCCCTCGATACCCAGGGAAGTGAGTATGAAATTCTTCAGGGCGCTCTCAAAACCTTAAAACATCATGTTTGTGGTTTAGTGATTGAAGTTGAATTTGTAGAACTTTATCAAGGACAAAAACGCTTTCAAGACATATGTGATTTTCTTCACGAATTAGGCTTTTCGTTTGTACGCTTCTTATCGATCGGCGAACTATCAGGGCCAAAAGCTCCTCTGGGTTTTAGGGGCATAGGATATCAAACCTGGGCAGATGCACTATTCTTGCGTCGCCCTGAAAAAGCCATCCAAGACATAAATCCAGACCATTTTGAACGCTTTATTAGAAAACTTTGCTTTATTGCAACTGTGTATGGTCAGATAGAACTTGTAATTTTATGTTTCAACACATACTCCAGTGCATTCTTTAAACAACGTAATCAGGCAAATGCACTCATCAACGATCGTCCTAAGTATGATAATTTTCTTGATGATCTGTTTACCGTCTATGAACAAGCTGAAAAGGTATTTCCCCCTGTATTTTCTGAACATATTACTCAGGGAAACTGCCAAAAATTTGCCGCTGCCAATGTGAATGAGCAGTATCAAATCCTAGGACTTGAGCAGCTAGCGAATCCCCAGTTCATTACCGCACTCGCAAAACTCCAGTCTGAAGATGATACCCTCTTTGAACAGGTATTGCGTAATTATGGCTTCACGGATCTAGCTACTCAACTTAACTACAAGCGACGAGACCAAGTATTTAAAGCTAAAACTGCAATCAGTCATGCATCAACCACCGCTAGTGCTGATAGCGGTGTTAAGATTGATAATCAGGAACTAGATGTAACATTGGAAATTCCTAAGCAACTGAATGCATCGACAAAAGATAAGGAGTTATGTGACTTACAGGAAAACATTCAACTGCTACAACAATTGATAGATGCAAATGCTCAGATCCTAGCTATGGAATCAAGTAAATTTTGGAAACTGCGACGGAAATGGTTGCAGTTAAAGAATATCATTGGTCTGTATTAATAAGTGCAATGAATCTGAGTGGTACCCTAGGACAAAATTGCTCCTTCGATTTTTAGAATTTAGAAAATTCATTTGATCTCCTATACACACATTAAAATTAACTAGTATGACACTTGTAAAACGCCTTAGACTGGAGTTAAAAAAAATCTTGCTTAGATTATCAGGAGCGTACTTTTTATCTGAAAAACTAAATGAGCATCACTCCTTGTTAGAAGACTTGCACGCCACACTTGAAGGTACAGCTCAACAAGTGCAGCAATTAAATCAGCAGCTACTCCAACTTGATCAGCAAGTGCAACAACTCAATAGTCAAGTCACACCAATACATGACTATGTGAGCAAAACCTTAAAGGATAAAATCACCTATGCTAGTCAAGCTGCTGATACTGCGGCTGATATCTTTAATCATGTTGTTAATGTTGCTCTAAAACCTCACCATAAGTCTGTATTTTGGGGCGATCGCCTGCTTTCTCTTGATAAATCCCAGGGATTTTTCCAAGACCCAAAATTTGTAGAAGCCTACGAACAAATACAAGGTTCACACCAGTACGATCAGTATCTTTCTTCTGGTGGAATTGCATGGCGGCTATGTACATTAGTTTGGGCAGCCCGTACAGCCTTAAATCTTCCAGGAGATTTTGTGGAATGTGGGGTTTTTAAGGGCGACATGTCTTGGGTGATTATTCATTGCCTAGACTTTGCAAGTTTGCCTCGACAGTTCTATCTTTACGACACCTTCACTGGCCTAGCAGAAAAATATTTGCGGCCTGATGATTACGAGGCGAATCCTGGCTATCTAGAGTTATCTCGACAAGCCTACAGCATTCCTCAGCTTTATGAAACTGTAAGGGCGCGATTTCAACCATTCTCCAATGTCAAGGTCATTCAAGGCATTTTACCCGATGTCCTAGCCGAGGATTCTCCTCAACAGATTGCGTTCCTACACATTGACCTCAACTCACCCCTAGCAGAAGTTGGTGTACTGGATGCCTTATTTGATCGGGTTGTTCCCGGCGGTGTGATTGTGTTTGATGACTACGGTTGGCTAGACTTTCAAAAACAAAAACTAGCAGAAGACGAGTGGATGCACCAGCGTGGCTATATTATTCTAGAGCTACCTACAGGTCAAGGATTAGTGATTAAACATTGATGTGTATAACTTATGGGCAATTAGTGTTTACAAGCTGGTTGACTTACCGTTTTTAGACAATGAGCAGGTCAGTATTAGCGAGTTAGTTCGAGGTGTATCAAGCCATTGTCAAATCTAGGTACAAGAGCGTCATGTACTATCTATCAGTAATACCAGTGAGATTAATCTGCGAGCGCATATTGGACGCATTGATCAGAAGGAGTTGAGGGTGCTGGGTAATGACCAAGACTTCGGTTTTTTATTCATCCAACACTGGTGGCAGATGAGGCCAATGGCTTCCTGTTAGGCATTAGCCAAGTTCAGACGTGAACCTGTCCAACTGGATACCTCGACAAGCGAGCGCAGCGATATAAAGAGTTACCGATTAAGGAAAAGAATCATTCAAGTGGTTGGAACTGGCAATGTTTAAGCGATCTGGCTGTGACCCTAGAGGGACGCACCCGTAAGCAGCAGAACCCCTATCTTCCCTATATCCCGGCTTGGGCAACTTGGCCGATCGCCTGTTTAGGTAGATGGTCTGGGCTACGAAGCCAACGACCACCAGGAATCAGGACGCTACCCGAAGGACTACAGACATTTGAGGGGATCTTTCAAGGTTGGACTCTGGCTCATGTCCAACATATGTTACACAGTAGCCCAAAACAGGAGAGGGCTAGGGTGAGTAGAGCGGTTCAAACTATGATATGAAGGATTGGTAAGTCAATCAGGTTTGCAAGACAAATAAATAGAAGTTCCTAGCCCAGCCTCGCCTGGAATATCAATACGTAAGGGTTCCTTGGAGTTAGGACATTGATACTCAACAGAGAAAGACTTATTACACCCTGCAGCAGGATCGCCAAGTCTTCTCACATCGATCGTATAGTTACAAGTCTCTTGCCTCCAACAAGCCTGTTGAATATGTGTTGTGGCGTTGCCAAGAGGAGCACCGCAGCTCGCCCCATACGTTGCTGACAATATTTGGATGCTGCTGCTAGGATCTCTAGCGTAAACCTTTAGCGGTTTCAGCGGCGGGAATAACACAATAATCACCACAATTGTCAATATAACAACGGAAGGGATGATTAGAACCTTAGTATGACGTTCTGTTGGGATCAACCTTCGGAGTAACCGTCTCGTTGGCATCTCATACACAGTAGATAGCCCTATAGAAATTAACACGATGATGGTGATAGCGACTATAAATCGGATAGCAAAAAACAAGAGACTAGTGGTGCTTATTGCCACTACATTTTGAGACATCCGTTTTAATGCCATCAAGAGGATGATATGTATTAGATAAATTGAATAGCTTGCTTCTCCGCCCAGCATAAATATCCTTGTTGAGAGGATTTGAGAAATGACAGTTTCATAACGTGCACTGTAAAAAATAATCAAAGCTACACTAGGTGCAAGTCCAAAGTTCAGAGATAACTTCACAATAAAACTTATTGATGCTACTTCATCAGGAGCAAAGAACTGCTCATAGAGACTATTACTAGATAAAATAGGCTTGTACATCACATACACTAGAATCGGAATACTAATTATTGATGCGGCAAGCACGATGGATGCAGTTAAATTCTCAAACTTACTTGGTTTGCATTCCGATAATGTCAAGTAGAGTTGAGCAGTTAAGCAACCCAGTATAAACTCACCAATTCTAATGTAAGGCGAGAAGCACAAAAGCCAACGCACAAATGAGTCTTGCCATCCATTATCTATTACTGATGAGTACGGTCCAAACCAGTATTCGGCCCAAGCATCTAGTTGCAAAGCATGGTCAAATAATGATCCAGCAAACAAAGACCATGATATAATTAAGCAAACTATTACTATAAGTAGATTGACAAAACGTTGAATCTTTGTAATTACAAAGCAAATTAGTGGATAAAGGAGATAAAAAAGCCATTCTGTGCTGATTGACCAAGTCACAGGGATATTATCACCAATCTGATAGATAAGTGAATTTTTTCCTATAATTTGATAAGTCCAGCTTTGAGAAAATGTTAAATAGTATGGGATTGCAGCTAGGGAGTTTCTGAACAGTTCATCATTTCCAAGGAAAAGGAAATAGATGCAATTGCCTAGAACGACATCAACCCCAAGAAACAGTATAAACAGAGGGTACAATCTAGCAAAGCGCATCCACATAAAATAGAAGAAGCCTTGGGTACCTCCGTTTGCAATCATATTGCGATAGTTGTAGTGAATTACAAACCCGCTCAAGACGAAGAATAAGGTCATGCCAAAACCTGCTGAAGTGGCGACCCAGTTTTTAATAGATGCTGCTTGTTGACCCTCAAACGGGAAAATTAAAAGGGCTGCATGGGCGATTGCAACAGATAATGCAGCCACAAACCGCAACCCTGTCAACGCGGGTATGTTTTGTTTTTTGCTATCCATTGATATTGATAAGGTGTACTAAGGGTGTAATTTTTAGTCTGGTTATTCAAAAGTCGAACTGTTATTTAATAAAATTATTTAATAAAATTCATGTCCACTTTCAATCCTCGTGTAATCCTCGTGAAGAGAGTAAATTATAGGATACTTAGTGACTCATGACGGCTTGTCGCTAGATGGAATCATAATTAACAGCAAAATGTAATACAACCTAGCGGCTGAGATTAATCTACTGGAACATTCCCCGCCGTAAGTGCCCGATCGAAGAGCGCAGCAACCTAGTTATGAAAGAACATGGAGCGGCGGCTCGGCAGTTTGGCAAGGAGTGCTTTGATGGCAATTGGCTCTATGGGTATGGTGGCCATAATGACTAGCCCCGCTTTTGGCAAGATACGGTGAAATCTTTCCAAGAAGGTTACAAGTTGGCACCCGATATGTCAGTACTGGATGTTGGTTGTGGCAAGGGATTTATGCTTTACGACCTCAGGCAACTCATGTCAGAGTTGACGATCGCAGGCATCGATATTTCTCAGTATGCGATCAAACACAGCAAAGGAGAGGTCAGGCTTTTCTACAGGTTGGAGACACTAAAGCCCTCCCTAGTAGAACCTGATAGCCCTGACCTACAGGCATATGGATGAGTCGATAGACTTGCAAAAACAAAACCTAGCAGAAGACAAGTGGATGCAACAGCGTGGCTATGCGATCCTAGAATTGCCCACAGGCCAAGGACTTGTGATTAAACGTTGAATGGGTCGGCATGGTCTGTCCTGTAACTAGTAGCTGCAAGATAGATCAATCAAATCACCTTGTAATACCAATTCTCCAAAACCCAAAAGTTCGTAGTGAGGACTTGAGTCCTTACCAAAAGCTATCTGTAGTCATAGCATGGGGAACTAGTAATTTCATGGTTTATAGCTAGTGTTAAGTTATAGGCAATAAGGTGCTGAGGACACTGGCACGCAGAGGGAAGCTAGCGCCAGTGATCGCTCGCAGGGTATGGCAACCTGATTACTAAGGGACATTAGTCATTAGCCGGAATCTAGAGAATTAGTATTGGCCGATCGCCTTGCCTGCCATCCATAGACCAACTTGCTCTGGGGTAGCTTGGTCTGCTGGGATTACCGCTAGAAACTGCCCACGATAGATGACAGCGATGCGATCGCTAATGGACAACACATCCTCTAGTTCCGTAGAAATGTACAGGATTGCCGCTCCCCGATCGCGCTGATGCAACAGTTGTTGATGTACGTAGTCAGTGGCTCCTACATCCAGCCCTCTTGTAGGCTGCATGGCAATAATCAGGGCTGGGTTACGGTCGAGTTCTCGTGCTAGCACAACTTTTTGCTGATTGCCACCAGAGAGTTGACTAACTTTCAGCTTGCCAGTAGCAGCACGGATGTCGAAGGTTTGGATAGCGTGCTGGGCATGGGTATAGATGGAGCGATCGCGTAGTAGCCAACGGCGACAGAACGGCAGTTTCCAAAAGGCTTTCAAAATCAAGTTACGGGCAATGGTAAAGCTCAGCACTAGCCCCATGGTCTGTCGATCTTCGGGAATATAGCCAATGGTCGGCAGTTCTCGATGGGCCTGACGTTGCTGAGCTGACAGATGGGTAACGGCATGGCCACCCAGCAGAATAGTGCCCTTGGCAACTGGGCGCAGACCTACGATCGCGTCGGCTAGTTCCCGCTGCCCATTACCATCAACCCCAGCCACACCTAAAATCTCTCCTGCCCGTACCTCCAAGGATAAATCGCGAACTGCTAACAACTGGCGATCGTCCAACACACTGATCCCATGGACAGCTAACACTACATCACGAGGGGTCGCTACTGTTTTGGTAACCTGTCGGGCAACGTCTCGTCCCACCATCAACTGAGCCAACGCCGAAGGACTTGTGTCTAAGGGAGTGGTTGTGGCCACAACTTTTCCCCGTTGCAACACTGTGATGCGATTGCACAGCGCCATCACTTCATCCAGTTTGTGACTGATGAAGACGATCGTATGATCCTGGGAGGCTAAATGTCGCAACAC
Organism: Cyanobacteriota bacterium; assembly: GCA_025054735.1. Taxonomy (NCBI): domain Bacteria; kingdom Bacillati; phylum Cyanobacteriota; species Cyanobacteriota bacterium. Next base: position 15,909 of record JANWZG010000011.1, read on the forward strand.
GTCAAACAAAGATGCAACCTCAAGGGGTGTCAGCACTGCCGTTGGTTCATCTAAAATCAGCACCCTCACTTGGCGATAGAGTGCCTTGAGAATTTCAACTCGTTGCTGCACACCCACTGGTAGTGTTTCTACGAGAGCATGGGGATCAACCTCTAAACCATAGGCTTGGGACAACTGAGTAATCTCAGCAGCCTTTTGGCGCAAGTCCAGTCGCCAGCTAGAGGTAGTCCCCAAGATGATGTTTTCAACGACAGTTAATTGGGGCACTAGCATAAAGTGCTGGTAGATCATGCCAATCCCATGCTGGAGGGCAATTTTAGGGGACGTAATCCGTACAGGACGATCGTCGAGGTAAATTTGCCCGTAATCTGGACGGTATAACCCGCAGAGAATTTTCATTAGCGTAGACTTGCCTGCGCCATTTTCTCCTAACAAGGCATGGATTGAGCCAGAGGCAATCTCTAGACTGATATGGTCATTGGCAACAAAGCTGCCAAACCGCTTAGTAATCGAGTCAAGCCGCAGGTGCATAGGTAATAAGAGATCGTACTAGTGGAGTGTTCTGACTGTGGTGCTATTCATCCCGAATTGTGCCTGTTCTAGACTCACTTCCTAGATGGGTCGGCAGCAACACATCTTGTCCTAGAATGTCAGTCTGATAACGCTTAGGCGAGAGCCATACTTGAATTTGTTTCTGGCTACAGCAGTCGGCAAATCGCCCTAGGGCTTGTAATCGCTGCTCTACAGTTGCCAACGAAACCTCTGGATTTAAGCTCTGCAAAAAGCCCTTGAACCCTAAAAACGCAATGCCGTAGATAGCCCTTGAGCTAAATTCACCGTTGAAATAGCCGCCGTGGACATCTCGATAGAGGAAGAGACGGCGCAGCCAAGGGGTTTTCGTCACCCAAGACTCAAAGCCAATGAAGTAGGCGATCGTCAGTTGGACGTAATCCCATATGCTCAGAGCTAGTTTTTCCTTAGCAAAGCTGACAACACTCATCTCTGTGCCCTCGCAACCCTTGTAGTTTGTGTAATCAATATAATCAGTGCAGTCAAAATAGGTAAATAAACTAGCCAAGGGTGTGGCGTTGGTTTCTTGGTCAGCCATTGCTCGCCTAGCTTTGTTCAAATCGTCAATCTTTTGTCCCCAACGAGTGACAAACAGATACTTAAAAACTGTTGCGCCATCGAGGTCAAAGCTGCCGTCTAAGCGTTGGTTCACAATTCCATACTTTGTTGGTCGGCGATCCAGAAACCTAGTCTTGCTGGTTTGGATATTCTCAAAATAGTCCGCAGGACGATTTTTAATGGCTACATTACCTAGGCGATAACCACTGTCGCGTGTGCGGGAGGGAAAGCTGAAATAGTTAGCTGCTGTAGAGGCTAGCCGCAACACAATATCCCCATCATTACTAAACAGATAGGCTTCTTGGAAACGCCGTAGTGAGGACTGAAGAAAATTAGCTCGTCCTGCCAAAATCGTTTCTAGCGAAATATCAGGTGAGGCCAAAATTAACCTGCCCAGGGTAAACACGTTACCAATGTCTGGAGATGGATGCTTCTCAGAGGCGTTTAGTGCTAAGTTCCCGATGGAGCGATCGTCAAATACATCCGACAAAATTCGCACTGTGTTGGTCACCACAAAGCCACCCATGCTATGACCAATGAATGACAGCCGAATGCGGTGGCGGTTATCATCAAAAAATGATGTCACCTGCTCACGACCATGCTCCCCCTTGGCACTGGTCATGTTGTCAAACACGGCTTTATCTAAACTGCGAATTAGCTCCACCAAGTCGGGTACACCGTAGTTACTAGCACGATAGGCATCCCGGAAGTAGGCAGACATCCGCAGCAACAAAATAGTTAAAATCGGCAAGGTCATGACGGCTGCTAACCCAAGTAGGGCTAGGGCCAAGATTAAAGCGGTTTGACTGTAGACCGATCGCATGGCCGACAGCACTGTCATAGCAACGATGCTAGCTACACCCAGCAGAAAACAAATCCAACCTAGGTCAAGAATTTTATCCAGCACAATCGGTAGAGATTCAATCGACCAGCGACGCTTCTGCGCAAAGGAACCTGATTCATCGCCTTTGAACTGCTCAGAGGGCCAACGATACCCTAACAATACAGCCCCTTTCAATTGCTTGAGACTAGGTTCTGTATTAATGTGCTTATAGATGTTGTGATACCAACCCTCTGCGCCAAACTCACCCGTGGCCTTAGTGTTGTAGCCATGGACAACAACAACCACCTCTGCAAACTGCTCATCACTGTTATGAGACTTCAAGTGGTTTGCCAAATGACAGGCAATTTCTTTCACGGCCTCATCTGGATTCGCGATCGGCTCAGCAAATTCCCCCTTGGGTGGCTCACTCAGGTCTTCGACGTTTACTGGAGCCGTACTCATGACAAAATAGGCAGGGACACTATCCTGGGGCTTGCTGAGTCGGCGAATATCTAAAAGGTGTGTAATCATGATGACAGATTTGTATAGCGTAGATGCTTGTCTATAGGAGGGTTGTCAGTAGATCCCTTAGAACTGAACCCTTACAAAGAGAGAACTGAGTCTTCATTAAGGGAATAGCGGCTTAAAGAACAACACAATAAACACAAAAGCTTAGCACTCAGCAGATGGCACTGCCAATTGTGGCATCAGTATCCTGCTTATATGCCTGCACAAGTTTCAAGATTGGGGGAATGACGAAACTGTTCCAGAACTACCCCTGGCGATGTCGCTATGTCAATGTTGTCACCATCAGTAGCTATGTAAAACAGTGATGTCAGGTAAAGCAGTGATGCCAGCCAGTGATTCCAGGGTTTACAGACCACGGGCACCATTGCTGCTTACAAGGTTACGTTGACCTGAGACGGTTGGGGGTCGGTCTCTGGGGGTTTATTTTGGTGCCATTGATCTAGTTGCCTCAGTAGTTGAGACTGCTCTTCTAAGCGAGTAGAAAGTCGATTGCTAACCAACTCACACAACTCGAAGATAAACGGTTCTGCAATTTCGTAGTACACACTCACGCCTCTAGGTGTGCGAGAAACAATGCCCGCCTGTGCCAATATTTTTAAGTGCTTAGACACATTAGCCTGCCCTAACCCAGTGTCTTCGATGATTTCGGTTACATTTTTTGCGCCCGATCGTAGAGAACATAGCACTTGTAGCCGACTCAGTTCAGACAGTACTTTGAAATAGTCAGCAATGGGAGCAAGAGCAGAGGGAGGTAAGGTCATAACGTGGAAGAAATGATTGAATGATGCCTCAGCAGATAATCAGATAGAGAGAGTCAAATCACCCTAGGCGTTGTTCTTTATTCGTTCTAAAGAAAAACCATGACTCTGATCAAGAGTGTTAAGTCTAACGGTTACATCAATTAACAGCACAGCACTGAGTTGAACAAAGGCATTGCAACAAGAATAACTCGCTACAACCTAGCTGAACATGTCATTAAAGTCGAGAGAAATTGTGTAACCGTATACACTATCTCGTCAGACATCACCATCCTATTGGAACAATCCTAGCAAACACCGTCCATTAACCCGATATGACTCTGTATGAACGGATGACTGTGCCTCTAACAGGCATAGGTATGAACAAAATCCCCAGGTGCTGTCTATTACACTAGACTAATTTTTCTGGCCCAAGCTACAGATCCCCAGAGAGAGGCAACTCTTTTAGCACTTTAGGTTGCTACGGATAACCCACACTGGAACCTGTGAATCAGTTAATAGCACAATTGCTGCTAGGCTTAGGCAATGCTACCGCGCTTGCGGGCTTCTTTGTAAGACGTACCAACATTTTGCAGGCCTGCTCGGATCATTTGCTGCTCTAGCAAGGCAAAAAATCGTGCCCGATCGCCTCCCCGCACCACGGCTTGATTATGAGCTTCTGCTAGGGCTACTGGATAGCCATACCCCTTTTGCACCTGCGCTAACATCAGACTTAAGGCAGTTTGCAACAGTGCCTCATCGTCAGCAACCCATGTAGGCACTTCGACACGGGCGATTTCTGACCCTACGTTGACGTAACAAAACGTAATAGCATGATGCCCATAG
>JANWZG010000012.1 GCA_025054735.1 Cyanobacteriota bacterium
CAGCCTTGAACGATCCAATGAGTTGTTGCACATCACCTGTGTTGATGACCATGCCGACTTGATCTTGGCGGATTTAGCGATTGGTGACAGTGTAGCGGTCGATGGCATTTGCTTAACCGTAACTACTGTCCTGCCTCAAGGGTTTATCGCCACAGCATCCCCCGAAACGTTGTATCGCACGACCTTGGGTGAGTTGCGTCAGCAATCACGGGTAAACCTAGAAACCTCTCTGCGGGTCGGGAGTAAGTTGGGTGGACATTTTGTCACCGGGCATGTGGATGGTGTGGGCCAAGTGGAGGCGATCGTGCAAACTGCTACCTCCTGGGAGATGAGTTTTGTGGTGACTGACGGGCAAATTAGTCGCTATATCGTACCCAAAGGTAGCATTGCTGTTAATGGTGTCAGCTTGACGGTAGCAGCTTGTAACCAGGAAGGTTCTTGGTTTAAGGTAGCTGTAATTCCCCACAGCTATGCCTCTACCAATCTTCAGTTCCTAAAAGTAGGCAGTCGCGTGAACTTAGAGGGTGACATCTTGGGCAAGTATGTCGAAAAGTTCTTGCGCATTGTCCCACCTACAGACACTGCTCTAGACAGCTATGATGGTCATCCTGTAGATATCAGCCTCTCATTTTTGGCAGAACATGGTTATGTGTAATACCAGTTCAATGATAAAAGCCTAGTTGCAAAAATCTTTCAATTTCTCACAACGCAAAAGAGTTACAATTATCCCCAACAATTTGCTGGGCAAGAGACTGATTAGCAACAACGATGACGAAGGCTTGGAAGCAAAATCGACACTTAATGCCATTTGGACGGTTGGGTTGGATGCTAGCTGTGGGCGCGATTGCCTTAGTACTCTCTGCTCCGATTCTAGTGGTATTAGGGAGTCTATTTACTGATGCTAGGGCAGTTTGGCAACACTTGGCAGCAACCGTTTTGTGGCGCTACATCACAAACTCGTTGCTGTTGGTAGTAGGGGTAGGAATAGGCGTACTGACGATCGGCGCGGGCACTGCTTGGCTGACAACCCTATGTCGGTTTCCTGGTGGTCGGCTATTTGAGTGGTTGTTACTATTGCCCCTGGCGGCTCCTGCCTACGTTCTAGCCTATACTTACACTGAATGGTTAGATGTAGCTGGACCAGTGCAGCAATGGCTACGAAATCTATTTCAGTGGCACTACGGAGACTACTGGTTTCCTAATGTGCGGTCTCTATGGGGAGCAATCTTGATGCTGACCTTAGTGCTCTATCCCTACGTGTATTTGTTGGCACGGGTCGCCTTTTTACAGCAATCGACTACGATTGTTGAAGCTAGTCGCACCCTAGGCTGCAATCCATGGCAGAGCTTTAGAAAAGTGGCCCTACCCCTAGCGCGACCAGCCATCACTGCTGGTCTAGCCCTGGCCCTAATGGAAACCTTGGGGGACTTTGGCACCGTGCAGCATTTTAGTGTTGATACCTTCACCACCGGTATATATCGGGTCTGGTTAGCCCTAGACGAGCGGCAGGCATCCATGCAAATGTCAGCGGTATTGTTGCTGTCTGTGCTGTGGCTGATATGGCTAGAGCGTTGGTCACGGGGACAAGCCCGCTATTACCAAACCACGAGTCGTCATCAGCATCTAAGCCAATACCATCTGCATGGATGGCGAGGGTGGGGAGCTAGTTTGGTGTGTGCTATACCGATCGTCCTGGGATTTTTGCTACCTGCTGGGCTGTTGGTTTGGATGGCATTCACTAGTCCTGATGCCGATCGTCAATTTTGGCAATACGCTCGCAATAGTCTGGTGCTAGCCCTGATTGCTGCCAGCATTACAACAGCGATCGCTCTCATTCTCGGCTATGGTGAACGCCTGCATCACCGCACTCCCCAACTCCGCATCATGACCTCGCTAGCAGGCATCGGCTATGCTATCCCTGGATCTGTGATTGCCGTCGGCATTATGATTCCCATTAATCGGTTCAATGCTGCCCTCAGCAGCACCATAAACACCAGTCTTGGCCTACCCCCTACCTTGCTACTGAGTGGAATCATCGCTGTGATATTTGCCTACGTGGTAAGATTTCTGGCCGTTGCTCAAAACCCAGTGGAATCTGGCCTTAACACCATCAAACCTAGTTTTGATGAAGCTGCTAGTTCTCTAGGGCATAGTGCAGCTAGCATCCTGACCCAAGTTCACCTGCCACTGCTGAACGGTAGTTTGTTCTCAGCAGTCTTGCTAGTGTTTGTAGATGTCATGAAAGAACTGCCAGCAACCCTGATTATTCGCCCCTTTAACTTTGACACCCTGGCCGTGCGAACCTATCAACTTGCCGCTGATGAACGCCTGGCAGAGGCTGCACCAGCAGCACTGACGATCGTCCTTGTAGGGTTAGTGCCTGTGCTACTCCTGAGTTGGCAGATCCGGCGATCGCGCACGATCGCCTAGCAACCCTACTGACGGTAATAGACCCTAACTTACTGGACTTAACTATTTGACTATGCAGATTCCAGCCAAGGATACAGTGCATTGCTCAGCCTTAACAGCCCGCTCTAGCTGATTAGAGGCTTGATTGTAGACATAATCTCCAGCAGGCACCAAGCGATTAGGGTTAGCGCAATAGACAAAGCCTTGAGTGGGATTGTTTCGCTCAGGAAACGCTACAACCACCAGGGAACCACGAGCAGGTGGACAGCTATCTAATACTGTCAGCCCGTAGTCAGTTTGCAGTAATTGCCGACGGGGATCAGGAGTAGTAGCAGGTGCTTGGGGCGTAGCAGGTGTAGTGGGGGTAGTAGGCTGAGCCGCTGTGGTTACCGGAGTAAGCTTATCGGTTGCGATGTCATAGGTATAGTCGCCAGCCGCCACAAACCGACTAGGATTGGCGCAGTAGGTGGCTTGCTGGGCTTGAGCAGAGGCTGGAACTGTAATACGAACAGTGGCAGTTCCAGGGGGTGGACAGGTGTCTAGCAGAGTTAACTGAAGCCGTTGAGCCACAACATCCCGACGTTGATCTACCAGTGTAATGCTCTGAGAGGTGGGGTTGTAGGTATACAGTCCTGGCCCAATGTCACGGGTACACCGCTCTTCAGCACCGATGCGGATGCGGGCAACATCCGGAATTCCACAGCCAATCACCCGTAACTTTAAAATATCGTTCATTACCTTGTCAGCTTCAGCCATTTGGGTACTACCCCCTTCAGCAATGCCAGAGGTTAACAGGGTATAGCGGCCTCTAGTGTTGCCTTGAGCCAGTACCAACAGGCGATAGGCTCCTGTAGCAGGGATTTGGGCTTTCACAGCACCAGTTGTAGCATCAAAGGCGATTTGGCGACCTGTTCTCGCTTCAACTAGCACAAGTATCGGCTTTAGGTTGCTGCCCTCTTCAACGTCAATAGCTATTTCTATCTGATCGCCCCTGTTGGCGTTAAAGGAGAACTGTTGGCCAATCGCCTGTTGTACAGGAGCATTTCTCATGGATTGATTTCTAAACCGAAAGCGCTGGGAGTTGCTGTTAATGAAGCCGCTGACTTCTCCATTTTGCAAGGTGTTGGCTAGTGCTGCTGATACAGATTGGACAACAATTGCACCAGCGATAATTGCCGCAGTGACTAGGCGCTGACAATGTTGGCGAGTGAACATAGACCTCTGCATTCCCTACAAAAACAACTGCTGAGTTCAAATTTTAACGTCACACTAGCAGACGAATTCTAGAAAAATCCTGTTCCCTAGTAACATAACGCTATGGACTAAGTACCATTAATCTCTACCTGTGCATTACCTGACTCTGATCTTGTAACCATGACTACGATCGCAGTGCTTTTGCCTGTAACTGGCATAACTAGTTTCTGTCGAGCTAGCAGCAGCAAGCAGAAACCAGCGATCACCTTCAACCTAAGCGCAAACTAGTCGTTAGAATGAGAAAGAAAGTAAGAGTGAACACGTAAAGTAGATGAGCGCTGCCATGATCCCAACTGTTATTGAAAATTCTGGACGAGGTGAACGTGCCTTTGACATCTATTCTCGACTGCTGCGAGAGCGGATTGTTTTCCTCAGACAAGAGGTAACCGCCGAATCTGCTAACCTTGTCGTGGCTCAACTGCTGTTCTTAGAAGCTGAAGATCCAGAAAAGGACATCTATTTGTACATTCACTCACCCGGTGGGTCAGTCAATGCTGGACTAGGTATTTATGACACTATGAACTATATCCGTCCTGATGTTTGGACGGTCTGTCTGGGAATGGCAGCTAGCATGGGAGCATTTCTACTCAGTGCTGGCACTAAGGGCAAGCGCATCAGTCTTCCCCATGCTCGGATTATGATTCACCAGCCGAGCGGTGGTGCTCAAGGTCAAGCTACGGATATTGAAATTCAAGCCCGAGAGATCATCTATCTCAAGCGACGACTGAATGAGTGTCTAGCAGCCCATACAGGACAACCATTGGAGCGGATCCAAGAGGATACTGAGCGTGATTTCTTTATGTCAGCGGCTGAGGCAGTCGATTATGGACTCATTGACCGGGTAGTCGATCGTCGCGCTACTGCTACCCAGTCACTAGTAGGTGTAGGCTAGGGAACTGTGCTGAGTATTGCTGTGTTCAGAGCTGTGGCTGCACTTAGCATCTGGTATCGTCAACTATGCAGCACATTTGGGCGAAGCCTTGCGCAGATGCGGCTCTTGGGGATTAGTGTGTTCGCTGTACTCATGTTGACTGGCTGTGTTAAATATGAGGTGGGGCTGAACTTTAGCACAACTCATTACGGCACGATCGTACAGCACATCAAGCTAGGGCAACGATTCACCGTTTTTAGCGGTCAGTCTGCTGAGCAGTGGCTAACCACGCTGGAACAACGAGCACGCTCCTTAGGAGGTAGCGCTAGTCGCCTGTCTAGCCAAGAAGTGATTTTAACGATGCCCTTCTACAATGGCGCTGACTTGATGCAACGCTTCAATCAGTTTTTTAATCCGTCCTCGGAATCGGGTAATCAGCAATTAGTGGAGTTGCCATCGCTGAGTCCGACTCTAACCTTACAGCAAACCAATGCCCTGTTTGCCGTGCGCAATCACCTTATCTATGATGTGGATTTGCAACCACTAGGTGTGGTTGGTGCTGATGGTAACCAATTGATCAACACTAGCTCGCTGATAGAGTTGCAGTTAGGTCTGAGCACACCTTGGGGAGCTACAGTTTTGGAGCCTGTAACTCAGGTAGAGCGAGTTGAGTTATTACCAGACGGTCACTCCCTTGTTTGGATCCTAAAGCCAGGCCAAGTAAATCACCTAGAAGCTATTTTCTGGCTACCGAATCCATTGGGCATTGGGATTGCTGTCATTGTCATAGCAGTATTAGGTGGTGCTCTTCTCCGCTACCGCATCCTGTCACCACCCGTGTTGCCGCCTATGGTACCCTTTACCTAAACATAGCCTCGACCTTGGTCGTGTGCTGCTTACAGTAGTAAGGGATGCCCGCTATGGTTGCCGCAGCAATGTAGCCTCCCACTGCTGTCGCTCGATCGTCTTGGTTACTGGGCAAATTAGGAGCAGGTAGATCGAAAAAATTTTGCTGAAATACACCTAGAACTAAGTCTTGAACGGTTTTGACACTAGCGTTGTCCAACACACTGCATATGCCTCTAGCCATGCGGATGTTATTGGCTGACCCAAGCTGAGACACAACCGATGCCACCAATGGCTCATCCTTAACGATGGTGTCAAGTGCTTGCAAATAGCTAGCATCTGATGACAATGCTGGCTTGGGTAGCAGGCTCATTGCAGCGATTGTAGTAATAGTTACTAAAAATGTCTGGTTACTGTTCACAAATTTTCCCCATAGAAAACAACAGGTTTAAGTTGTAACCATCTGTCAAGCCCAGATAAAGACTACTGATGGTATTCGAACTACCACAAGCTGTGAAACCACGACTCTGCTAGTCAATACAACACAGATGCAATACTGCTGGATGTCTACTGACGGCAATGCAAGAATTAGCCTAGACGTTTATAGGAAGGATGTTAGTCCTCACACTATGAGCTTCAACAGCAATCACGTCCTCACTTTCCCTTTCAGGGCTATATGATTAGCCGCACTGGAATCAGATGTGGGTAATCAGATATTCATCAATTGGTTTCAAGCAACTAAGTTGTTCAAGTCTAGCCTATATCACCCGAACTCGGCAGAGTTTTGCCAGCTAGCTTTGAGGTGTTTGAACTGACTTTTCTCCTAGGCGTGGTTCAGTACCTGCTAGTAGGCGCTGAATGTTGCTGCTGTGGCGATAAATCACATAGCTGCTGCCTATGACTGCAAACAGCCAATAGGCAACTGTAGGGTTAAGGAGGGGCATAAGGATACAGCAGGCGATCGCAGCGACAATCGACCCCAAGGACACAATCCGGCTAGCAGCTAAAACCACACCAAACACTGCCAGCGTCAATAATCCTACTCGCCAGTCTAGCGTTAGCAGCACACCCAACCCCGACGCTACAGACTTACCCCCTGTGAAATTTAGCCAAATCGACTTGCTGTGACCTAGCAGTGCTGCCATCCCAGTCAGCACAGACAACCAGGGCAACCATTGCTCAGTAGTAACTGTAGCCATTAAGCGATCAACTCCTGAAGGCAACAGGGCTTGCACTACCGTGGGGTATAGCAGCCGAGCTAAGACGATCGCTGCTACGGCCTTGCCAATGTCCACTACGAACACCACTAAAGCAGGTAGTTTCCCCACTGTACGCAACACATTCGTCGCCCCAGTTGACCCAGAACCATGCTCTCGAATATCGATGCCCTTCAGCCATTTGCCTGCCCAATACCCTGGTGGTATTGAACCGAGAAGATAGGCAAACCCAACCAGCAAAAGATTAATCACTAACCAAAGCAGGAATGAAGAGGTCATGGTACATCCATCCAAATGCTGGTTTACAAAGGGGTGCAGATTATCAACGGTGTCAAGAGTAATTCTACAGTTGAGGCGACCCTGCCACATAACTTTTCCCTGTAGAGAGCAGCAAGGTGTTGGCTGAACAGCACAGTGCCATGCTATACATCTCTTCTCAACAGTACAGCACCATACCCTAATGATCAGCGTGGCAGAACATAGAGCTGTGTGAAGTAAAATCCACCGTTTCGATCCTGAGCAACACCGATGCCTGTGTAGCGATAGTAGCTTGCTTCGATGGCCTGACGATGGGCATGACTGCGCAGCCAACCCCGAAAGGCACGATCGGCTGTGTGGCTGTGGGAGAAGATGTAAGCAGCATTTTCTGCTACTCGTCGAGTCGGTATGATTTGATCAACGCTGTAGAGTCGTTGTTGCAAGCCGGTATGTCCAAAGGGGACACGCTTGGTGGCCATGTCTTGGCTGTGTTGACGGGCGATCTAGCTAATTCGAGCATCTAGCAAGAGGGGCAACAACCCTTTACTAAGGCGATACTGATTAACCTGCACATGGATTGCTTGCTCTAGCTCTGCAACAGTAAGTATGCGAGGAGATGGTGTGGAAGGAGGAGGTGATGGACGAGGACGACGCTGGAAGAGGTCAGGTGTCGAACGGGGTTGATTTGGCTGTGTAGAGGATAGAGATAGTAAAGCAGACGGAGAATAGGGAAAAAGGTCGGGAGTTGGCTCATTCGCCAGAGTCATTGCTGGAATACTAAGGCAGAGCCACACCCCATAACTAGCAAGCCTTTGCCAGCGGAGAGCAACTATCATCGAACAGTACATAATAGTACATACTCGACTGGTGAATATATGCAGCATGAAGTAGGGATAATAACAGGCAGCAGAGTAAGTAAATAATCATTCTGGTTGCAGCACACAACTGGAGATCACCATTGAGCCAATCCTCAGCTATAGCAATACACAACCCAGTTAGGCTACTGGTAGCCAGTTAGAACGTCGGTAGTGAGGACTTAAGTCCTCACTACGAACCTTAACAGCAATCAATTTGTCCTAATCAACCAGTTTTTGGCCATGGTTTATACTTAAGTCCTCACTACGAACCTTAACAGCAATCAATTTGTCCTAATCAACCAGTTTTTGGCCGTGGTTTATTAGGTGGCAAGGGTAGCAAGCATCTCGCTATGAGTCACCCTTTAGATAGCAAGCAGCTAGACAGTATATTAGACAGCAGATGATCTGCTTAGTTCCAGTTCTTACCAGTTTTACGCCTTCCTAGGATAGGCTTGCCTTTGCTAGCGGTGCTCTAAGGGTTTGGATAGCTTGGCATCAGCAAGCCACATCTGTAGAGTAGGCACTACCTCAGCCAGGGAAAGTTCTTGGGAAGCGCGAGTAGCACGGCTAACTACCTCGACTTTGCCTTGAGCGAGGGCTTTGCCAGTGACCACACGGTAGGGGATACCAATCAGGTCGGCATCTTTGAACTTCACCCCAGCGCGTTCATTACGATCGTCGAGTAACACCTCAATCCCTGCCGATGTTAGCTCACTGTAGAGGGTTTCAGCCGCAGTAACTTGATCGGGTTTGTTTAGGTCAGGGATGACGATGATGACGTGATAGGGAGCGATCGCGGGATTCCAGATAATGCCGTCTTGATCGTGGGACTGCTCCACGGCTGCCTGGGCTAGACGAGAGACTCCCACACCATAACAGCCCATCACAAGGGGCTTTTCTTCACCTTGTTCATTGGTAAAGGTAGCCGCCATAGCCGCAGAATATTTGGTTCCCAGTTGAAAAATATGTCCAATTTCAATTCCCCGTGCGGTTTGCAGCAACTGAGCTGGATCATGAACGGCTCGATCGCCCGCAGTCGCCGTGCGCACATCTACAACCAACTTGGGCAACTCAAATTCATGACCCCAGTTAGCTCCAACCACGTGATAGCCAGTCTCGTTAGCTCCAGTTACAAAGTTAGTTAGGGGAACAATGGTCTGGTCTGCAAGGCGCAGAAATTGGGGATGAATATAGCCCTGCTCTGGTTTTTGGCGCTGTTGATGGATATAGTCGTCGCCAAGGTTAGGAGCAAGGTAGCCAAGGGGTAGTGGCTTAGCTGCCCAAGTGGCTTGTTGAGCAGCATCAGGAACCATCAGTTTCAGCACAGTTTTCGCGCCATAGTCACTAGCTCGTTTTACCAGTTCGTTTTGGAGCTTGACTTCATTCACATCCTGATCACCCCGGATGCTAACCAGCACCAGCACAGTCATGCCATTGTCATACAAGACCTGATAGAGGACGTTCTTAACTACACAGGTAGGGGAACAGTTGAGAAAATCACAGAGCTTGGCGATCGTATCCGTATCGGGTGTGGCTCGTTGCTCATAGGTGCTGAAGGGTGAGGGCAGAGCTTCAGGAGGCAAAGACACTGCTTTTTCCACATTAGCAGCGTACTGACCATCATCGGTGTAGAGAATTTCGTCTTCCCCTGCCTCTGCTAACACCATAAACTCTTGGGATCCAGAACCGCCGATCGCACCGGAATCAGCCTCTACTGCCCGGAACTTCAGACCACACCGCCGCAGAATGTTGCTGTAGGCAGCATCCATCGCTTGATAGGTCTGCTTCAAACTCTCCTCATCGGCATGGAAGGAGTAAGCATCCTTCATAATAAACTCACGGCCTCGCATCAGCCCAAACCGAGGACGGATTTCATCCCGAAACTTGGTTTGAATTTGGTACAGCGTGACGGGAAGCTGGCGATAGGAGCGGATCATATCTCTAGCCACAGCGGTAATCACTTCCTCGTGGGTAGGGCCTAGCCCCATCTCTCGGTCTTGGCGATCAATTAGGGAAAACATAATCCCCTCAGCCTTGGTGTAAGTGTCCCATCGTCCTGACTCTCGCCATAGCTCAGCCGGTTGAAGTTGCGGCAATAGGCATTCCATTGCACCAATGGCGTTCATCTCCTCCCGCACAATTTGTGACACCTTCTGTAACACTCGCCACATTAAAGGCAAGTATGCATAAATACCACTGCCAATGCGACGGATGTAGCCTGCCCGCAGTAGGAGCTTGTGACTGGGAATTTCGGCTTCGGCAGGATCTTCACGCAGAGTAACAAATAGCTGTTGGGATAGACGCATAGTGGCTAATTTAATTCTGATGGTGCTGGATAGTGATGAAATCCCCAATTTGGATTCCTAGTTCTTTGGCTCTGCCGCCTCGCAGTTCGATGACGTTATCGATCGGCACCCCTGGGCCGTAAACTGGGCAGGGGTCTGATTGGCAGGGTGGCACATTGGCAGCAATAAACAGCACCTTGCCCTGGCGCATAAACACCATATCCAGAGGAATTTGCACATTTTTCATCCAAAAGCTGACGGTCATGGGTGGGTCAAAGGGAAATAGCATCCCCCGATCGTCGGGCAGGCTGGGGCGGTACATCAGCCCTGTTGACTGTTCTTGTACAGTGCGAGCCACCTCTAGTTTGATGGGTTTGCCAGCAATAATTGCCGTGGCTGAGATAGGTAACGACTGACCCATTGGCCTGCTAGCAGGAGACGCTGCGACAGACATTGGAGAATTAGCAAAGGGCAGGGTATCAGAAGCAGTCGGCGTACATCCAAGGCTAGCTAGACTAATGGTCAGCAATGATCCTGCCATGACCAAGTGAATCATGCTGCGGTGCAGCCAGGGTAACCGAGTGGATGCTAGGGTCAGCAGGGGCAAACGATAATGCATCATTTCAAGTCCAATAGGCCGTTATCCTTCAGTTTGGGGTTAAAGCGGATGGGCATCTTTACCCCTCGCGCTTGCAAGGCATCGAGGATCTGTGCCTCCAATCGTCGAGCCACCGTCTTTAGCAGTTTACTGCGAGTCATGTCATCTGGTGCACTCTCATAGGCAAGTTTCTCATCTGCTGACATGGTGGGCTTAGCGTCAATCGGATCATGCCAGAGTGCCTGTTCAGGGCCGTTACCGGGTGGCACAGCACCATACTCCGCAATCCAACAATCACGAATCGCCTCCAGAATAGCCCGCTGCGGGCGATCGATCGTGTGAACCTTTAGCCAATAGCAGCGATCAGGTTGACGCACCAAATGCTGTTGCAAACTGGCATACACATCTCTAGAATAGCCAATGCACTGCAATGTTTTGGCCTTGTCAAAGATAGCATAGACCCCCACTTGACCCTGAAACTGCTCAGGCAGCATACCGTGGTCATTGATATAGGGTAAAAATGCTAGTGCATGTAAGGACTGGTCACTTGAAGTCACGATCTGCTATTTCCTATACACGTTGAACCTGACTAAGCATCGACTGGGTTGTTCCACTGGATCAAGTATCTGGTGTGCGCTACCCGTTGGCAACTATCGCCACCGATAGCCATCGTTCTCAATCTAGCAACCCTTGCTGATAGACTGTCAGGCTATTGAGCTATCTACCAAACTGATCCATGACAACAATTAAGCATTTCTTAACAAGCCATCATTGGTTTTGGGTCATGAGCACTATGCTGCCTAGCGGCATATTAATGGGACTGGCGACAGCTCCTGTAGGGGCGTGGTGGTTGGCTTGGGTAGCACTGGTGCCGCTGTGGGCGATCGTCCTGCAACTAAAACGTCATGGGCGATTGTGGTGGCACGCTAGCCTTGCTGGGCTGCTCTGGGGCATTGGATACCACGGTCTGGCGCTGTTTTGGATTACGGGTATCCACCCCATGACATGGTTGGGCGTACCCTGGCTAGCCAGTTTGGCGATCGCTCTGGTTTGCTGGGTAATAATCACCCTCTGGGGTGCCCTGCTAGTGACACTTTGGGCTGTGGTTATGTCTCGGCTCCAGAGCAGCCATCCTGCCAGTTGGGTATTAATCCTGTTAGGAACAGCCCTCTGGTGTGGCCTGGAATGGGCATGGAGCAGCGGAGTGCTGTGGTGGACTTCGTTATCCTACACCCAGAGTCCCCATAATCTTGTCATTCTACAGTTAGGGCAACTCTCAGGGCCAGCGACAATAACGGCGGCGATCGTAGCAGTAAATGGCCTACTTGCAGCCGCATGGACAGAGTTCTGCTCGCTTAGTACTGTCTCCAAGGGAAACCCAGATTATGCCTCTAGTGCCTACCGTAATGGAGCAGCGGGCTACAGGTATAGACCCCCACAATCCTTTTTTATTGCTGCTGTGGTGCTGTGTTGCAGTGCTCATCTCATCGGATTTTGGCTCTACAGCCGTCCCCTAGCAGATACACCCAGCATGGCAGTCAGAGCCGGGATCATCCAAGGCAATATCCCCAACACCATCAAACTGTTTAGTGAGGGCTGGCGACGCGCAATCGCAGGCTATACCGATGGATATACCCAATTGGCTGCTCAAGGGGTTGATCTGGTCTTGACTCCAGAGACTGCCCTGCCATTTTTGTGGACACAACCCCAAGACGCTCTACCGACGCTCTACCAAGCTATTCGCACCCAGGGAGTCACAGCATTGGTGGGGGGATTCGGGGAGCGGGGCGATCGGCTTACCAACAGTCTGTTTACAATCACGGGCGACGGCACCATTCTCAGTCGCTATGACAAGGTAAAACTGGTGCCCTTAGGGGAATATATTCCTTTTGAGGCCCTGTTGAGTCGGTTGGTGAGTCGTCTATCACCCTTAGACTCTCAACTAGCGGCTGGAGAGCCAACCCAGCAATTTGAAACAGGGTTGGGACGGGCGATCGTCAGCATCTGCTATGAGTCAGCCTTTGCCAACTACCTGCGACAGCAAGCCACCGCTGGGGGTGAATTGTTTCTGAGTGCGGCGAACAATGCCCACTACAGCCCGGCAATGCCTGCCCAACACCACGCCCAAGATGTGCAGCGGGCGATCGAACTGGATCGCTGGGCTATCCGTGCTGCTAACACAGGCTACTCTGGCATTGTGGATCCCCACGGCAATACCCGATGGATCTCCCACTTGAACACCTATGCCCTCCATGCAGCCACGGTCTATCGTCGTCAGACTCGCACTCTCTATGTCCGCTGGGGAGATTGGCTGACCCCTGTCTTACTAGTGCTAGCCGCAGGTGTAGGCGGCATCCAAGTTATCCGCACATCTCCAGATAGCGTTTGAGGTAAGCGTATAGCATATCCACAAAGGTTTTTAACTCTAGATCCTGACCCTTGAGTTCTCGCTGTTGAAACGCCCGTATGGTTGCCAGCACCTGCGTTACCTGTTCATTACGAGTTGGATTGTCAGGCAACGCCCAGAGCTGGACAATGCTCTGATGAATCGCTCGGGTAATAGTGAAAGCAGCTTGAAATTCCTGTTCTTCACGTTGTTGTCGATCGTGTTCACTTTGCAACATCAAGTTGACGATTGCTCCTGCTGTCAACATGCCCACTCCTACCACTGTTGCTGCTCCTCCAAGTGTGGCTATCGTATTCACCAAGTCTTTAGAGCTATCAAGGGCACCCGCTGCATTATTAATTAGGGAAGCTACCGTGGCCCCGGCTGCCATTCCCACAACAGCCGCTCCACTAGTGGAAGCCACAGCCGCCTGCACTTTAGCTGCTTGTTCAGATGCTATTTGCGACTGTTGCTGTTGGAAACGATGCTTGTTAGCGATCGTCGCCAGAAACTCATCCTTCGCAAGCTGAAAATCTGGGCTGAAGAGTCGCTGCCTAAGGGCACGGTGACGGCGCTCGTAGTCTAAAGTGGGGTTAGGCCCTAACTCAAGGCCAGTCAGCACAAGCTGTTTGGAGACCAAATCTACTGACTCTAGAATGGCATCCTTCATGCTACGGCGCGGATCTGCCATCCATGCTTGAAATTCATGAAACTCAGCCGGGGACAAATCTAGCGCCAGCATCAACCAGCGACGTTCCTCAGCCTCTTGATACGCCTTCACAGCCGTTTGCAGTGCCTGCTCAGCTTGCTCTAAACGCTGCCGGGCTAACAGTAACTGGTCTTGTTTTTCCAAGGTTTGGCGATCGTCATCCATCGCCTTAGAGACCATTCCCACCGTTACTGCTGCCCCTGTGCCCACAACTCCCCAGGTAGGATTTCCTTGCCCCAAGGCAATACCAATGCCACCCAAACTCAATAAACCCGCTACTAACAGAGCATTAGCCTGATGTTGCCAACTGAAACGGTTGGGTTGACGATGATAATAAACAGCTACATCGTAGCGATCAGCAGCATCATCCCGCTCATGCTGGGCAGCGATGGCGATCGCTTCCAGTTCCGCTACCTGTGCTGCCTGTTCCATTACTGCGCACTTAGCCATACTACTCCTGAATTGCCAGCCACTTCTCTAGATCTGCCATGCTGGTAAACTCTGGCATAGCCCGACTTAGGTCTGCTAGAACCGCTGGAGACAATGTAGCAAGACGGACAATCATTGTTTCCGCTAAGTCTTGCCCTAGCTGCTGAGCCAGCGGTGTGGTAATCCACGTGAGATTTTCCTTTAGCCATGCTGCCAAGTCTTCCCCATCACTAAAGTCTAACAGGGCTTCCCCTAAGGCTTCCAGATGGTCAAAAGACAAGCACCGTATACAAGCAGCCATGCCATCCTCCACAACTCCCAACCGTTTGGTTAATTGACGCAGGATGAGCGATCGCTCCCGATGTAAAGCTTCTTCTCGACCTTCTTCTCGGCCTTCTTCTCGGCCTTCTTCTCGGCCTTCTTCCTTGGCTTCTCGAATGGCACGAGGCTCCTTGGTGAAATCAATGATGGATATCATGGCCTTGATCTCCGCTTGGCTGAGGTGAGTGAATTTGTAAACCATTATAGAAGTGACAATATCGATCAGGTTAGCCCGGTCTTGCTCGCTATCCGCTTCTTGCATGATGCGATTAATTAGAGTTCGAGCTAAGTCTAAGAGCGTGTTTGAAAAGTTTTAGGCAAGCCTTCTCACCATGAGATTAACCATCGCAGCGTACAGCATTGTCTCACTTGTTGTGGGTAAATACTCATAATCTTTACTCAAGCGGCGATACCGACCAAACCAAGCAAACGTACGCTCTACCACCCACCGCTTGGGCAGGACCTTGAACCCCTTCTCCTGATCAGTGCGCTTAACCACCTTTAGAGTCCAGTTAAACGTCTGCTTCACCCAAGCTATAAAGTCTTTGCCACCAAAGGTGCTATCCGTCCAAATCAACTGTAAACACCCCCAGACCAGGGCAAGCCATATCCCTAACAAGATGAATCCGGCATGGTCAGAGCGCCCCGCGCTATGAACCACGACACACAACAGCAATCCCATCGTATCCACCAAAATTGTGCGTTTCCGCCCCTTCACCGTCTTGCCGCCATCATACCCCTTTTCCATAGCGGCACCTGCTGTTTTCACGGATTGAGAATCGATACAGGCAGCAGAAGGCTGCGGTGAGCGCCCTGCTTTTACCCGTAGTTGCTCTCTTAAGGCACGATTAAGAGCTTCCCAGGTACCATCGGCTTCCCAGGCGCGAAAGTAGGTATAAACGGTTGACCACTTGGGGAAGTCATGGGGGAGCAGCCGCCATGCACAGCCTGCTCGCAAAAGGTAAAAGATGGCATTGATGACTTCTCGCAGGTCGGTGGTGCGAGGTCTCCCGCCCGGTTTGGGCTGAGGTAGCAGGGGTTCAATCAGATGCCACTGGACATCGCTCAGGTCGGTGTCGTATGATGGTCGTTTCATTTTTATGTTGAAAGGCTAACTGTTAGCCTTTCAACATTACCTGATTATCTTTTCAAACACGCTCTAAGGCTTGGGGTTCCTCAACAATCGTCAATACAGTTGCAGCGATAGGTACTGGTAGCAAGTGCACATCACCTAGCTCATCTAGATAAACCCGGTGCACTTGGTCACTGGTTAGCAGATTGCGATAGGGATGGGTATCATCCTGCTCTAGAGCACGAGTAGGGTAGATGACCACCACGTGCCAATCAGAGAAGCGAGGGCGGTTACGGTAGAAGTAGAGGAGGGATTCACTGAATAGGCGTTCATAAAGAGTTTTGTCCTTTTGGAACTGCACTTCACAGAAGTAGACAATGCCAGATTCGGATTCTGGAGGCAGGAACACACCATCAATCTCAAACTTGGGTTCTTTGATGGCTACGGAGTCAAAACGATAGTCAGCAGCATTGGCGGGTCGATCGCCAATTAGGTCAAACAGCAGACTAGGCGATTGTTGGAACAATTGGTAGAAGATAGGGTCACGGCGCATAGGCCCCGAAGCATTAGCGTGATTAGGGCGATCGCAGAATCTGCAGCTATTGGCCAAGATAAGCAACTAAACAGCAGAAGCCTTCAGCGGGTTGCCAATTTTTTCAACAGTACCATTAGCAACCCTTAGGACATTAAGCTGCTCGGAGACTACCGTAACCAAGTGGCTAACCACTACTCACATCTGCCATGCTAACGGATTCTGAGAGAGACAGCCGTGACCCGCAAATCACCATACTTTTCCTTCCAGAAATTCACAGAGGCATTCAACAGGCAACCTATTCATGAGCTGCGGCTGGCTTCGTTGTTGGTTCTGACTTGAGCTGCAGTCGGCTAGACGTAGAATTAACAACCGGAATCTCCAAAACCGGGCGGTTGAGAGCAATTACTAAGGCATTATCCGGCACAGTAGGGGATGGCTCTACTTTCAGATAGCGAGTGACCATTTTGGTCTCAGTAGCAGGAGCTTCTGCAACCTGGGGTATGAGTTTGCGGTTTCCCAACTGCAGCGATGCAACACTAGCCAAGAGCAATACTACAGCAAAGCCACCCCAAGCTAGCAGTCTACGAGTTCTGCGATAGGTGCAGGCTAGCACCTGTTCCATGAGTTGATTGCTAGACTGACAAGTCTCTACACAAGGCATAGCCCGCATCCCTTGCCGCAGCTTCAGTAAACGCTTATATAGACACTGAGTAACTGGATCGTGGGCTAATAACTCCTCCACTTGCCGCCGCTCTGCCGCGGTTACCTCACTATCTAAGTAAGCACTCAGTAGTTCAAATCGATCGCGCTTCAACATATCCAGGTTAGCCGCTGAGCAATCTAAGAAACTATGCTGACCTTGACGTAGCGATTGCCCAATAAGTTTCACAGCATCATCACACGGTACTAGGTTAGGAGTCATGATGTCATCGCAACGGAGGATTTATGTACCAATTAGATATACATTCAACAGTCAACTCTGTAGGCCAATCTTCCTAACGGAACAGGGTATCCAACATGCCGACGAGTTTATCACGTATCTATATTTAGTCAATAAACATTCTGGATAACTTCAACAAGCATCTCACAGACAGCCTAGATAGCTCAAAATGGGCGACTGGAGCTTGAGTCAGATCTATGCTCATCTCTGCACATGTTATGCACGAAACAGTAGATCACGTAAACTGCAAAGTGCATCAAGTCAAACATACTTAACGCACACTCAACCTACGTAAGTTCCTAGAGGTTCGATTCTGTGCAATTGCTATTGTACAGAAATCATCTGAATTATTCTAGACGTTGTCTCAACTATCCAAGTAGGATTGCAACTGGAATTGCAAGCGCTGCCGTGCTCTAGCAATGCGAGATTTGACAGTTCCTAGAGAAACTCCGGTGATTTCAGCAATTTCTTCATAGGCCATGCCTTCAATCTCTCGCAGTACGATCGTGGTACGGAAGGCAGGGGGAAGATCAGCGATCGCTAATCGGAGTTGATCATAAAACTCGCGAGTCGCCATGTCATCATCAGGGCTTGGCGTTGAGGATGGAATTTCCCAATCAATCTCACCGTCATCTAGAGTGCGTGGTGCATCTAGAGACAATGGCTCAGTCATGCGTTTACGCTTTCGCAATTCGTCATAGAACAGATTTGTGGCAATGCGACTGAGCCAGCCCTGAAACTTTCTTGGTTCTTGCAGGCGCTTAATGTTGCGATACACACGAATCCAAATTTCCTGTGCTAGATCCGCACGGTCTTGCCAGTCTGGAGCTAAGTGATACAAGAGCCGATCTACATGGTTCTGATAACGATTGATCAGCGCTGTAAAGGCTGCTCGATCGGGTCGTAACCCTGCCTGACAGCGAGCAACCAGTTCATGGCTGGCTAGTGCCTCAGGTGGCAGACTTGATGATGGTTTCTGAGGTTTGGTGACTTCGGCTGTTGACCAACTCAAGGGGAGAGAATAGCTCATAGGTCGCTCCAAGACAGGGTACAAGTGAGAAACCGAACAATGCAACTTGCCGAACACAATCGTTGCATCAGTGATTAGGCAGCGTTTCATCTGAGATTTACATAGAGATTAGAAGATCTCTGGCAGATACCTGATTCACCTGTGGACACTTCGTAAACTGGATAAGATGTTGAACCGCCAGTATCTAGTCCTTTTCTAATCCCTAGGCCAATTGCACCCTATCAGACGGGACATGGCTAGAACAGCGACATACTTCTAACAACCTGTGTTGCTCTCAAGGAACGCAGCATCGCGCAAGGCAGAACAGACCACAGCTAAAAAGGTTGCCTGCAACACACCACAATTTATTAATCAAGTTGGTGGATGAACTGAGTCACGATGCAAGGCTATAGTGGCACCATTGTGGGCATACCACTAAACTCAGGTGGGACGAGTTAGGAATTAGAACAACAACAGATAAGGATCCCTAGCAACAGTGAAGCCATGTACAGAAAGCTTCAACCTGTTACATGAGGATCCAGTTGATAACGTCAAGTATGGCTAATTTAGTGAACAGATACTACACACGACCACGGAGCATCTGCGCCATTTCGTTCGGGGTAGGCGAATGCTCTAAGGCGGTTTCTTCAGTAATGCGTCCTGCCTCGTACAACTTATACAGTGACTGGTTCATAGTACACATGCCATCGAAGGTACAGCGAGGAATTAGAGCGTTAATCTCATCCAACTCGCCTCGACGGATATAGTCCCGAATAGCATCCGTATTGATCATGATGTCATGGTAGGCTGCCCGCTTACCATCTGTTGTGCGGCACAGACCTTGGGCAATGACAGCTACTAGCGATTCAGCCACAGCCACCCGCATAGGAGCTTGTTGGTCAGGCTCATATAGTTGCAAGATACGCTCGATCGTTTTCACCGCGCTGTTGGTGTGCAGGGTTCCCATGACCAAGTGACCCGTTTGGGCTGCTTTCAGTGCAGTATTAACGGTTTCTTTATCCCGCATTTCACCCACCAGGATAATGTCTGGATCTTCCCGCAGAGATGCTTTTAGAGCATTGTCAAATTTAAGGGTATGGATCCCTACCTCGCGGTGACGAATAAGGGAGCGCTTACTCTTGTGCACAAATTCAATGGGATCTTCAATAGTAATAATGTGCTTCGGCATCTCATTGTTGATGTAATCAATCATTGCCGCTAGCGTCGTCGATTTACCTGATCCCGTTGGGCCTGTGATTAGAATCAAGCCCTTGTGGTAGTGGCAAATATCTTTGAACACCTC
This sequence comes from Cyanobacteriota bacterium, assembly GCA_025054735.1. Taxonomy (NCBI): domain Bacteria; kingdom Bacillati; phylum Cyanobacteriota; species Cyanobacteriota bacterium. The sequence continues at coordinate 19,300 of JANWZG010000012.1, forward strand.
AGGCAGATTTAGCTGCTCTAGGGTTAGAATCTTAAGCGGAATCAGACGCATAACCATGCCAGGCCCTCGCAGGGAGTCAAAGATATTGATGCGCACCCGGGCAAAGTCGTATTGTGTAGCACCGTCAAAGTCTAGATTATTTTTGAACTTCTCAATATCCGCATCGGAGAGAATTTCCGTAAGCCAACTCATGAAGGTCGGCAAGTCAGTAACTGGATAGTTCGTAAGGTCAATTTCACCCCGGTTCCGGAAGCGTGGAACTTCCCCAACTCCTAAGTGAATGTCTGAAAAGCCTTTTTCATAGGCTTCTTCAACAATGGATTTCAGAGTAGGCTGACCTTCCGATCGTCGGGGAATTTCCTGTCCAACCGTCATTGCAACAGGTCGTGGCGCAGTAGCAGC